>DSCO01000018.1 GCA_011049045.1 Methanomicrobia archaeon
CACGTCAGCGCTTGCGACCGTTGCTGCTGCGCGCCGCTCCTCACTCTGGACTGTCTTAATCCGCGCGATCGTTCGTCGTATCTCACCCACTCGGCCGGGGTTGTCCGGCGAGCCACCGGTGGCGATGACGCCACGCTCTTGCAACAGGTCCTTCATCAAACTCTCCAATTCGTCGTTCCGTTCCTTCACACTCATCTTTCGGATTTCGTCAATTCTAAAGATGCTCATGCCTCAGGTCCCGTTTCATCCGCCCCTGCTGGTTCTGTCACCTCAGGGGGCACCTCCTCGGCAGGCGCGGCAGCAGTTGCTGCTTTTTTACCCGCTGCCCGAGCTCTCTTCTTCTCTTTCTTTGCTTCTGATTGCGGTTCAGTCTCTGCGTTGGGGGTGACTGTAGGTTCCTGCTCCTGCTCAGCTGCCGCAGGTTCCTTCGAGGCTGCTGGCACTCCTGCAGCCTCCGCTACTTCCGGCGTTCCCGCTTCCACTTTGCCTGCCACTGCCGTTAGCTCCATTCGTAAAGCGTCCGGAACATACGCGTCGGGCCTGACGATTCGCACTTTGACGCCAATCACGCCCGCCTTCTTCTTCGCGATCGCATAGCCGTTATCGACGATCTCTTCGGCGAGCGATCCACAATGCTTGATGTAGCCGTCCACCATCTTCTCCATTCGACCGCGGGGACCCTTCAACTTCCCGGTCATGCGTATCTCGCAACCGCGCGCACCGCGATCCATGATCCGCTGCAATGTTGAGCGCCCAGCGCGTCGGAAATGCCACCCGCGCTCGATGAGCTTCGCGAGCCGATTTGCCATCAGCTGCGCATTCAATTCCGGAACATCAATCGGCTGTACGTCAATCTGCGGATTGTCCAGTTCCTGCCGCTTCACGATATCGCTGGTGATCCGCTTGATCCGCCTACCATCCTTGCCAATAATCATTCCGGGCTTCTCGACTTTCACGGTGATTTGCGTGCCCAGTGGCGTTCGCTTTAACTCCATCCCGCCATAGCCCGCACGATCAAGCTCGGTCCTGAAATACTCGTCCATCCGAACTTTTTTAATTCCCTCTTCGACGAAAATCCTCTCTATCACGTTCCGCTCCTATACTCATCTAACTCCCTACTTCCTTCAAAATGATCTCTACTGTTACGGTTTCTGTATTGAACGGACTTGCACGCCCAAAAGCGCGCGGGATAATTCCGCGTATCGTTCGTCCCTGTTTCGTGGCCACGCGCCAAACCCGAAGCGCGTCGGTATCGAGCCCCTTGTACTCCGCATTACTCCGCGCGCTCTTCAGCAATTTCAGGATCTCCGCGGTGGCCTTCACCGGATAGCGGCCTGCATCCCAGTTCTTGAGCCCGCGTCGGTGTGGCACTTTATGCTTGTACCGTTTGAAGGGAACCGCTACCTTCTTATCGAGCACGTTCTCGAGGAACGTCTCCGCGTCCTCAACCGTCTTTCCCCGTATCGCAGTGACGACTTCATATGCATGCTTTGGTGAAATATGGAGCTCGTAGGCCATAGCTCGTGCCGTCGTTTCCGGATCTGCTTCGGGTCCCAGAGTATAATTAACCTTGGCCATCTTCTCCTCTCTTCTCAGCTCGTTAGTTATTTCAGCGGCACGTACTTTGACGATCGTGTTGCACCCACGCCGGCAGCGCCGTGCGTGACTTTCTTCCTGGTTAATGCAAGCTCGCCCAAATAGTGTCCCACCATCTCGGGTTTGATCTCGATAAATTCAAAACCCTTACCGTCGTGGATACCGATCTTCGCGCCCACCATACTCGGCAGCACGATCGAGTCACGCAAATGGGTCTTGATATCCGCCTTTCCCGCTTCTATATCGGCGAGCAGCTTCTCCTCCTCAGCCCTGAGTGAGCGGTTGAGCTTTCGTCGCTGCCGTGCACAGAGCAGCTCGGCGAACTCCTCGAGCTTCATCTTCTTAAGCTTCGCCAGCGTATAGCCACGATACGTGAACTCCTCCTCCTTCTTCTTTAACGTTGTTTTAGTTTTAGCTTTCCTCTTCTTTGCCATGATCCCCTCTTACCTTACCTACCTCATCACTTCTTCCCGGTCCGCTTGGCTGCGATGCTCCCCACCTTCCGCCCGGGTGGAGCGCCACGTCCGGGCGTCTTGCTCTTGCCTATATGCTGATGTCCACCGCCACCATGCGGGTGGTCAACGGCATTCATAGCGACGCCACGCACCGTTGGATATTTCGCCGCGCGTGCACGCATCTTATGATATTTCTTACCAGCCTTAACAAATGGCTTATCCGTACGTCCTCCACCAGCGACCACGCCGATGGTGGCAGAGCACTCAGAGGACAGCCATTTCTTCTGGCCACTCGGCATCGTTATCAATGACCGACCTGTCTCGTGCTCGTGCGCCACCAGGGTCGCACTACCGCCAGAAGATCGTACGAATTTACCGCCGTCATTGGGCCGTGCCTCCAAATTACAGATCGCAACACCTTCAGGGATACAGCGTAGCGGAGCGGTATTGCCCGTCTTTATCGGCGCGGCATCACCATAAACGAGGACGTCACCCTCGGCCACGCCCTCAGGAACGATGATGTAGCGCTCCTCCACCCTCGTCACATCACCGTTCTCCCGCTCATACCGGATACGGGCGATCGGAGCGCTCCGCGCAGGGTCATGCTCGATCTTCAGGACTTTTGCCGAGATCGTCTCGCCCTTGCTGACCAGAAGATGCTCGAGATTGCCTTTATACCGATGTGCAGGCGCCCGATAGGTTGGGCCCCCTTTTCCTCTCCGCTGTGCGATTATTCGTTTTCCCATCGTTCCGTGATCATAATATGCCGAGAGAAGTTCCGATCTCTTTAGCCTTTCCCTCTTGCTCTAATTCTACTATTGCCTTCTTCTCGCCTTTAAACGTTATCATCGTCCGTACGTTCCGTACCGGCGTCTCAAAGAGACGCTCTACCTCGCGCTTGATCTCGCTCTTGCTCGCGCTGCGATCAACGATGAATTGCAGCTTGTTCTCCGCATCGATCTGCAGCGTTGCTTTCTCGCTCGGAACGATATGTATCACTGTTCGGTGCATTTCTCTTATCACTCCTTTGCGGTCAACTGTGATAGTGAAGACTCGGTCCAGAGGGTTAATCTGCCCGGATGCGTACCCGGTGCCAGCAGTTCGGTGTTGAGCTCCGTGGCGTAGGCGATATCCACGCCGGGTAAGTTCTTTGCCGCTTTCACTATCGGTCGTTCCTCCGTCTGCGTTTCATCGCGTCCGATAACGATCAATAAGCTCTTCTTCGTCTTGTATCGCCGGCCGCGCATCTTACCCTTGCCCGCCCGTACCTTCCGCACCTTCGCTCTGAGCACGTCGTCCCAGAGGCCCAGGGTCTTGAAGACCGACTCGACCTCCGCGGTCTTTGCGAGGCTCACAAATGAATCCTCAATGATTAGTGGCAGCGGGATGTGCTCAGCAAATTGATGACCGCGTTCACGCACCTTAAGGGGATCGACAGTAGCAGCAATCGCAGATCGGATAGCTTTTTTCCGCTCCTTCTTGTTTATTTTACGTTCCAAGCGCTTTTCGACCTTTGGCGGATGCGCGCGTCGTCCTCCGACGGTCTGTGGTGCTCGCGCGGCGCGTCGCCCATCAGTGATCCGGGGCACCCGTGCAACACCTCTGCCCGGTCCCCAGCTCTCCGCAGAGGTCCTCCGCCCGGCCAGGGGGTCCGTGCCCTTCGGCTGCAAGCGCTTGGACTGCAGAGCGAGCACTGCTCGCTTGATCAAATCCGGCCGGTACTCCTCCAGGAAGACCGGTGGCAACGGAATCTCCTTAACAACCTTACCCGATAAATCTAACACCTTTGCTGTGCTTGTCGCTTCTCTTACCATAACTCTTCTTCTCGTCGTCCTCTCTCTATTACCCCTGTTGTGATCTCGTGCTGATCGTGATAAGCTCCGGCACACCCAGCCGCGGGTGCGGCCGTATGGCGTGCGAGATTCGTATCAGTCGCTTCTTCGGGCCGGGCACACTTCCCTTGAGTACAAGGTACTCGTTCGACACGGTTCCGTACCGGACGAAGCCACCCTTCGGCGTTATCTCCTCAGCACTGACTCCGATCTTCATCACACGCTTATTATACTCAGTACGCTGGTGATAGCCGGTCTGTCCCATCTGAGGCACGCGCCAGCGGACTCGACGTGGTCGCCAGCCGCCAATGGCACCCACATGCCGCCCTCTACCCGATCGCTGCGCTTTCGCATTCTGAATCATCACGCCCCAGCGCTTTACCGGGCCCTGGGTACCCTTTCCCCGGGTGATGGCGGTGACGTCCACGAAATCGCCCTCCTTCACCACGTCAGTAATCTTCAAATCCTTGCCAATAAGCTCTTTCGCATAGACTAGGTCATTCTCGACCTTATCGCTCATCTTAATCTCCATGAGCTCGCGCTTCTTCTTCGGCAACGCAGCCACCACCTCGGGCCGCGTGGCCGCAACCAAACGCAGACTAAATACACGAGTATCCGCCGCCTTCTTGAGCGGTGCTTCCAGCGCGCTAAATGCTTCGCCCGTCGCCGAGGCGGCACCACCCTCTATCCACACTTCTTTGACGGCGCGCCGCCCGTAAGCAGTCATCTTGTAAAGACGGAATCCGACCACGCGCATTGGCGGGGTCTCGATGATCGTTGCGGGAACAGCAATCTCCATTCCCTTGGTCAGACTATGGGCGTAGTCGTCCGTGAGAATAAGGTGAGTCATACCGGCTTTATAGCCTGCGAAACCCTGCAGTTTCTTGCCAACGGCTCGTTCCTCTCTCTTTATTCTACACGTCTCACTTCGGGCCCGCTTTCGCGGTGAATAGGCGAGCGAGCCTCTCCTTGGTCTGTGTCTTTTAGCCATCTTCCTCTTCGATCACGACTAGTTACTGTAAGAGCTTAGAGTATATAAGTATTTACAATCAGCCAGGGCTCAAAACGCCTGCTGCACGCACTGCTCGGTCGTACACAGCTTTACCGCCGCTCCGCCACAGAGCAGTGGCACGTACCGCATCATCTTCCCTGAGTTGGTAATGACGCAACGGTAATGTTCAAATGCAGGCGAGACGACGAAACAGGTATCGCAAATCACCGTCACACCATAGGCCTCGATCTTCCGTACCACCTCCTGCATGTGCTCCTTAACCGCTCGTGCAGTGAAAACGAAGAATTCTTTCTGTACCCTTCGGCCCTTGCTCTCGGCACGCAGCAGCTCGGAGATCCGCTGGAGTTCGGTCGCCGAGCAATGCGGGCAACCGATCGCGATCACATCGCCCTGGCAGCTCGCCCCACGAACGGAGTCAAGAGCATCCTTCTCCAGCTCGAGCTTTTCCGCCGGACGAGCAAGAACAGCCGATTCTGGCGTGAGTCCCACGATATGGTACAGGCCGACGGAGCCGGTCGCGCCGATCGCCGCGGATAAATGCTTCAGTTCATCAGCCGTCGGCTGCGAAGCGGGCGGGAGCTCAATCACCGGTATCCTGTTGCCGACGAGCTCGCCGAGCACAAACCCGAGCGCACTGTAGTCCGCATCGCGAAGCGCGCACTGCACGCAGACCCGAAGCTCAGGTTCACGATTTTCCGTTAGATGGAGCCCGTACAAAGGCGTCTTCCCGATGAGCGCCGCGGCGAGCGCAGAGGGAGCGCCTTCCATATTTGTGCGCGCGCCCAGGACCGAATTGGCGTAGAGAACGGCGGATGACTCAGCCCATGCGATGTGCTCGCCCTTCTGTGGTCTGTTTCCTACATGGTACGGAATACAGGTGCATTCGACGTCAATGCCCAGGCTCTGGTAGGCGCGCACGACCTCTCGCTGCTTCGCGACAAAGGCCTCCGAGACGTTAAGTGATTGCCAGATACGGCGATCTACGCCGGTGGGATTGAGCGTGCTTTTCACCCGCACTCGCGCGCCCGCAAGGCACTTGATGAACTCAAAAGCGTCTCCGATCGTCTTATACGATGCCCCGGAGATATGCGCGCTCTGAATGGGGATCAGGTGCGATGCGTGATGGATATCGCCGATCGCAACGAGAATCTCCATCGCCTTTTGGCGCGCCCAGCCCTCCTCGCCTTCAAGGATCCGCTCTTCCTCTTTCGTCAGCTGCATCGATCACCGTTCCGCCACAAGATGAATAAGCGTTACCATCATTTCTCTTTTATCCGCTTCACCAACACGCGCGGATCCACGGTGCTCTCCTCACCCTTGTAGAGCCCCCACCCGAAGAGACTCCCCAGCAAGAGCGCACGAACCGTTTGGTCTTCCCGTGCTGCGGGAAGCTTTTTGTTATTCGTTTCTATTCTAGAAAGCGATGAGCGAGAAGATCCCGATTTTAAAGGGCAAAAAGATCAAAACGCGGATCTTGCGACCCTCTGAGTTCGATCAGCTGCGTGCGGGCGCGAAGAGGACGGAGAATCGAACTCTTCTGGATGCTTGTCTGCTGCTGGGCGCACGGTATACCGAATGCAAAACTATTCAGGCAAACGCTCACTGGTTCGATGGCAATTTTGTACACCTCCCCTCGGAAGCACAGCGTAAGGTGAAACGGAAACAGGCCGAGCGCTGGATCAGATTGAGTTCAATGGGTAAGGCAATTCTCCCGTACTTCTTCGAGAATAGAAAACGACTGCCCTCGATACAGGCCTGGGATTACGCTCTGCTGCAGTGGGCAAAACAGGGCGAGTTACATCCTGCGGGCATATCAGCACGTACCTTGCGTAAGACCTACGAGAGCTGGCTGATATTTTATTTCCCGGAAGCCACCAATTTGGTGTATCTATCTCAGGGCCATACAACACTAACTTCTTTGCAGCATTACATTAATTTGCCGTTCATCGAAGAAGATAAAAAAAGTATGGGTAAGTGGGTAGAAGGGTGGTTATGATACATTATTACCTTTAGCTAACTCTTTACCCGCGAACAAAACATGTACAACATTATTCCTATACATATCAAAAGTATATTTCATAAGAAATACGTATCTTTTTTACCTATTATAATATATTATATTTACTATATATAAATATTTTTGCATACCCTGTAAACATAAAAAATTAGTTTAAATTTATAAAAAGTGAGTTACCATATATTTGTCCGGTATAACCTACTAGTTTCCATTACCCAGCGGGGTTCACCCTCTGCGACCTTTAAGTTTTATAAAAACTTCAAGTCCGGAAGGGGGGGATACCCCCACCGAAACCAGGCATACCACGGCTCATAGTACGATCGGGCCCGGTACCACCCGGCGTCCGGCGATGTTGAAGTTTTATTATAAAACTTCAAGCAGCCCCCGTGAGTTGCTCTTTTTTATTTCCTAAACAGAAATTATTTTGCATTACCACATCTATAAGCTTCGAAATTTGCGATTTGCGAGACTTTTTATGGTTATCCTTATACAGTCTATCTCTTGATCGCTGAGAGTGCGTCAGCGCTCAAATTCTGTGATCCGGCAGAGAAAGTAGTAAACCATAAGTATATAATTTTGTTATAGCTAAATTACATACTCATAATGTCTTTTACTAAAAAAGTCTATTAATAAACAATTCAGTATTTTATAGCAAAAATAATTTATCTTTGTATAAGTTAGTTTATTTAATAAATAGTTATAATACTACGCAATATCATTTTTTGTGTATGCAAAGCTTACAGCTGGTCATCGCGAATACACTGTAAAAAAAGCCTTACGCTAATGATACTCCCTAATCGTAGCTCTTCAAGTGAGCTGATCTCTGAGGGCCACGATCTCGGGCGTTGAGCACACCGGTTCGGGCTGACCATTAGTCAGCTCACAAATCAAAGCGGTCAGAATCTTCTCCTCCTGTTCTTCGCCCAGGTTGATACCTGCACCGATGCGATAATACGTGCAGCCCAGTACGATGGTTGGAATGCTACCCCGGGGGCTGTAGGACGCAAAGACCCCGGTATCCACGGCTGCTGCGGTCATGGTATCATAAAGGACGATGAAGCCGTCGAACTTTGAGGTCACGGTGAGGATGATCGGGTGCTCCCACTGGCATGCGCTACAACTGGGACCGCCAAAGAAATAGATGATCGGCTTGCCCTCCTCGGTGCAGAGCGGATCCTCACTCCTGATATAGTCGCCGATGGTTCTCCCATACTGCTGCTCACGATTACGCTGCTCTTCCAGTGCCTTTTGCGTTTCTACCTGCTCAATATAGTCGTCAATGTTGATTGCGCCGGTAAAGAGCAGCTCACCGTCTTTCGTCATGTACACCTCGCGCGTCTCAATGATCCCGAGCATCGAGAGATTAACTGCGATCTCATACAGGCCCGACTGCTCATCCTCGGTAACCGAAGCCAGGGAGAGTTCGACACCAGAAGCTACAGCATACGTAGTGAGGAATTCGAGTGCACGTTCACCAGCCTCGTCAGGAGTCAATGCCCCAGTCGGCAGGGGACACGAAGGCCGGGTAGGTCCTACGGGCGCAGATAAGACGGAAGTTCCCATGACGGTCCCGATGATCACTCCCACGATAACGCCGATCGCCACAACGCCAATCGATGCGGTCTTCATATCCTTTCGCTTACCTCAGTATAGTCCCTGAGCCGCGACCAGCTCCTCGAATTCATCGATGTCGATCGCGCCTGGGAGGAGCACGGTACCATCTTTCGTGAGATACACCACCTGCTCTTCCGATGCACCCTCCATGGAGAAATTGACCGTAACCTGGTACAGATTCGCCGTTTCCAGCTCGGTTACATCTGCTAAGGCAACTGTAATGTCAGGCGACACGGCATAACCTGCAAGGAACTCAATAGTGCGTGCACCAGCCGCTTCAGGGCTTATGACGTCTGTTGGCCCGGCGCACGACGGTGATACGAATGACTGTCCGAATAAGACAGAACCGCTCGCGGCAATACCCATGATCATACCGATAATGAGCCCAAGGGCCAGGAAGCCGAGGGTGAAGGTCTGCGCACCCTCGTGCTCAGCGCTCTTAGGGATCTCACCTGACATCGTTTGTACCGCTAGGAGTACAGGGCCCCGAGTATAAAAAGCCTGTGCCACTTTTTACCTCAGATGGTCAGTAGCTACTATGGAGCAGCGTTCCTATGAGTTCGAGCTCGAGCGGATAATAGCCATGGTGCGCGAACGAGGAGCAACGCGGGTCGGGTTACAGCTCCCGGAGGGGCTCAGATCAGTGGCCGTTTCGCTCGCCAACGAGATCGCGCAGGAGACTGGCGCAGCGGTGATCATCTCCGGTAATTCCTGCTATGGCGCCTGCGACATCGACGAGAAGCTGGCGTGTATGGTTGACCAGCTCTTCCACTTCGGGCATTCAAGCGCACTCTTCGCTCAGCGACGCATACACCTACCGACCTGCGATGCGAGCGAAAACGTGATCTTCATCGAGCTCAGGAGCACCATCGATGTCAAACCCGTGGTGAAGAAGGCAGCAGCGGAGATCATCGGTGATTCTGTCGGGCTCGTTGCGACCCTACAGCACGTGCATGCTCTTGAAGCGGCGAAGGCGGTGCTCAGGCATGCGGGCAAGGCCGCATCGATAAGTAAAAAGTTGCAACTCGACGCCGCCCCCGGGTTGGTCCTGGGCTGCGAGTTCAGCGCTGCCCGCTCACTGCACGATGACGAGATCCTGTTCATCGGCAGTGGCGGCTTTCATCCCGCGGGTATCGCCCAGTACACGGGCAAGCGGGTCATTGCGGCTGATCCCTTCACCCTGCAGGTGCGCGTATTTGAGCCCGATGAGCTGCGGAAGAAGCGCTACATGGTTATCGCGCGTGCACTGGATGCGCAGTCCTTTGGGATTCTTGTAGGCACCAAAAGCGGCCAGTGTCAGCTCGAAGCTGCGCTTACCGTGCGACGAAAAGCCATCGATCGAGGCCGGAATGCGTACGTCATCGCGCTCGACGAGATCTGCGAGGCGAATTTACTCGGCTATACCGTTGATACATTCGTTAATACTGCATGTCCACGCCTGGTGGAGGATCTGGCCGCGTTTAAGAAGCCCGTTCTCACGGTCGCCGAGTTCGAGGTGGTGCTCGGCGAGCGAAGCTGGGACGAGTTGTGGCCGTAACTAACTGCGCGTGAACAGCGACCGACGATACGATACAGAAATCCCAGAATAAGTTTATAGCTGGCGGATTCATTAGGATGATAGAATATGATGGCACTCGGCATCATCGGTGGGACGAGCTTGTTCGGTACGAAATTGCTTGACAACATGGAGGAACGTGAAGCAACGACTGCCTATGGCCCGGTTTACCTGCTCGTTACGACCATTTCTGCGCACGAGATCGTTTTCATTCCGCGGCATGGCAAGGACCGAAATATTCCGCCGCATCGTATCAATTATAAAGCGAATATGCGCGTGTTCAAGGACCTGGGTGTGGATGAGGTCATCGGTGTGACCTCAGTGGGCAGTGTAAAGCGAGCTATACCACCACGATCACTGGTCGTTCCGCATGATTACATCGGCCTGTTCAGCATACTCACGTATTATGATAACGAAATTGTCCATATCACTCCGGGCCTGGATGAATCCTTGCGAAAACGGCTCATAGAAGCCGCACAGGCATTGCATATTGACATTGTTGAGCACGGCGTGTATTTCCAGACCCTGAGTCCGCGACTTGAGACGAAGGCAGAGATAAACCTGATCAAGGATTATGCGGACATCGTCGGGATGAACATGGCGACAGAAGCAACGCTGGCAACCGAGTTGGGACTGCGCTACGCGAACCTCAGCACCGTGGATAACTACGCGCACGGCATCGTCGATGAGCAGCTGGAGTATAAAGATATTGTCGCTGCAGCTGCGCAAAGCCGCTTAGACGTTGAGAAGGTGCTGCTGAAGGTTATTAAGGATACAGCATGAAACGGTCACTTTCGCGAGTAGCCGCGCGCTTCATTCCCGAAAGACGTGATTCTTTACGTGCAGAGAATCGGACTTTTCCCGAACAGCAAAGCCGCGTCAGTTAAACCCATCATATCCTATCATATAATCATCTGGCTCGCGATCAAACGAGTTCTTTACTCTTCGTCCTGGCTTCGTCCTTCATCCAGCCCGGTATCTTTTACAGATACGCGCTTCTGACGCTCGCTCTGACGTTTCAGTTTCAACTTCATTTTATAATAGCTCAACGGATGCCCGATCTTCTCGCACACGTCATCACGATCAACGCAGTTCCCGTAGGTACGCATGGTAGAGCACGAGGGTGCCGTATACCTGGTACTGCCCATCTCGCCCGATATGTGCACCACCTGGTACCGCGTTCGCTCCTCATCGAAATCCGGTGAGCTCTGGTAGAGCTCGATTATTTCATCCACCGTTAACCCTACGTTCAGCAGAAACGAGGTCACGGCGAACCGTGCGGTATGCGGCACGTTAACACCCTCGCGTAAGTTGCTCAGAATCGCCCGGATACAGGGCGGGAAGCTGGCGGGATCTTTTACGCGCATGCCGGTCTCAAGCTCGTCCTCCGCGAACTTTTTCCGCCACGCTTCCAGTTCCGCTTCGAGCTCCTTCATATACCGCCGTACCGACTCGCAGACCGCGGGAGGCACGTCAAGCGGCAGATCCTTACGTATTCGCGCGTGAATCGCTTCTTGCAGCATGCGCAGAAACTCGTTCGTCCGCAGGTTCACCTGGCCCTTATTCAGCGCGCGATTCACCAGCTTCCAGCGCTTGTCACGCAGATTCGCTGTGTACCGCAGATACTCAACGAATGGTATCCGCACCGGAGCGTGCTCGTGCGGCATTCCTGCGAGCTCGATATGGAGCTCGAATTCACGCGCCATCTCGAAGAGCAAATCGGTATCGCCACCGCCGAACGCAGAATCTTCTTTCAGTGTCATGTACGCGGATTTCGCCTCTGCGAGTGCAAAGCGGCGAATGAGGTGCGCGTTGTTGATACAGGAGACGAGAATGCGAGCAAACGGATACGAGAGCAGCTCAATATCCGCTTGAGCCCGGCTCATGAGCGTTGGCTTGCGAATCGCTCCTGCACGGATCGCTTCACGTACGCGCTCCTTGCCACGCACGCGGGCACGCTCTAACGCGGCACGGGAAACGAGCTCATCGAGTGTAATACCGGATGCTTCCACGTAACTCGTTGCCGCAGCCAGAAACGGATAGTAGCTCAGGTGCGCTGCTTCTACTGCTCCTTCCTCCATCATACGCTGACGAGCCGGTGCTGCTACGCTCTGCTAGTTACTACCTGCCGGCCTGGCCCGTCGGTTATACGCACTCACGATGCTCTTATTCAGATTCGATCCGTGGCGCGAGCAGATAGCTGACCTTGCCCTTGCCCTCGGCCAGCTCGAACTCGATCTGCAGCGGATAGTCCTTACCGAGGTTGAGCGTGATGTTCGCCGCATGGCTCATACCTTTACTCATTGCCGAGATATAATCGAGCGAGTAGAGCGAATGGAGCGTTCCGGGCGTCAAATGGACCAACTGCTCTTTCCGCAGGCCCAGGCGCAGCTTGTCCATCTCACCCTCGACCTCCATATAGAACTCATCACCTTCGACGCCGAGCACGATGTGGTCCCCGATCTTCTCAGCAGCCCTGATCGTCCGTCTGAATTCCTCGTTCTCGATCACCACCTGCACGGGAAAGTCGAGCTCCGGCACCTTCGGCTCTTTCCGCAACGACCCGGGATCGAGTAGCGAGACCGTATAGTTGAGACTGCCCATTTTGGTGAGCAACTTCTGGGCCTGCTCGTCCAGCCGCAACGCGACATCCTCACGCCCACCAAAGCCGAGGATATCATGCAGCTTGACGAAATCGATACCCATTTCTAGAGTATCCGCTTCCGATTCTTTCTCGAAACGATAATCATCAAATGCCTCGCGGCTCAGCTCAAAGGAGACCATCGCCACATTTGCGGGATCCACTGCCCTGAGCTGGAAACCACCCTCAGATATGCGTAACTTACCTTCATCAACCACCGCGATAATGGACTCAATGCTTTCTTTTAACACGTTAGCGTCTATCTTGGCCTCAAACATTTCGCTCCGTCTCCCTATGGCTTGTTATACTATTACCCCCTCTATATTTAAACTATTCGGTCTGAGATGTCTGAGATCATGCCCGGCACGCAGGATCGCTCCACGCTCGTTAAAGTCTCCGAATTGAGCCAGTACCTCTTATGTCCACGGCTGGTCTATTACACCGCTCGGAGTATGGAACGGCCGGATCGCGTACAGATGAACGAGCGAAGCGCTATCGAGCATGTTCTCTTCAAGGAGCTGGGCTTCAACTGGCAGAGACTCTGCATGGGCGATCCAGAAGGGGAGCCGCAGAACGGGTATCGAGAAACCGGTGAAACGATTGCGCAGACGCTGGCGGAAATCACTGACAGTATCGAATGGATTTACAGGGACGAGCTGGGCTCGGTAAATGAGGATCTGCTCGAGCGTGCGAAAACCGCCTTTGCGGAGCTGATCAGCACCAGCGACTGGCTCGAGCAGCTGCGACCGGACGATGAACTGGCGCTGTTAGAGCGCTCTTTCGGGTTTGAGCGAGAACGAACGGTCATCTCGCAGCGGTTAGGGCTGGTCGGGAGCATGGATAAGCTGATACGGACCGAAGACGAGCATATTCCCTGTATCATCAAGACCGGCAGATGCCCTGCTTACAGCGTGTGGAAACGTGATCGAATGCAGCTGGCTGCGTACGCCATGCTCCTTGAGGATGCGTATAATACGACGGTGCAGCGCGGCTTTGTGGAGTATATTCGCGCGCCTGAAGTTCGCACGTCCGTTATCAAGAAGGGTGATCGCGCACTTGCTCTGCAGACCGCAAAACGCGTCAAACGGGTGAAGAACGGGCTGTTCCCCGAGAAGGGCGAGCATGCACCCTGTGAGCAGTGTGCCTTCGCGGCGCAGTGTGAGACGAAGAGAACGCTCCTTTCGCGATTGCTGATGCGGTGAGAGACAGGAAAAAGAACTTATTTCAGTGCATCCCCGCTCTTTGCGCGCATCTGCTCAGTCATTCGCTGGAATTGTTCAGACGCCTCAGCTGTTCCCGCAGTACTCAGTGGGACAGCTTCTGCAATCTCTCGCAGATGCTCTACGGGAATCGATGCTACCATAAGATCGGAATCCCAGCGCTCCATACGACGTGCACTGATGTCGCCAACCGAGAGATTGAAGTTACCGGAGATGAGCGGATAGGTCACGGTGCTCCAGCAGAGCGGTCCCCGCATCTCGAACGAAGGCGTCTTCCCGTTCCAGAACTGGTTCAGGGTAAGGAGTCGAGCAGCCTGCTCGGCATCGACCAGCAGCAGCAGAAGATCGGGCCGAAATACGCGCTTCGCCACAGGATAAAAGTAGACATGGTCGGCCAGGCCCACTGGCGGACGCGCGAACTTCTCCGTCTCCATACTCGACCGAACCGCGGTCTTCACGTCGTACCAGAGCTTCTCACCCTCCACGAGCAGCTGCCACGGTATCGTGCTCCGCGGGGTCAGGCCGATATGGCTTCTGCCGCCTGAGCAGGCGCAACGATCTTCGGTGAGCATAATGACCGCGCCGTCCGCAGCGCTCAGAATCGCACCACAGACCGTGTAGCTCCCCGGCTCAGGCTCCACAGCCGGCGGTTCGTCCGTGTACCTAACGCCAACGGGCGATTTCCGTACGCCCAGCGCGTCCGCAAGTATCCGCACCAGTTCGGGATAGTCGTTCATCACGCTTCGCTCCTTTTTCACACCTCAACTCATGAACCAACTTAGTTTAGCAAACTTAAGTAGGTGGAGGACGAATAAGACTTATTCGGTAGCTCTCCCGAGGGATCTCTGATCTCTGAGCTTTACCGACCGATCAATCGAGAGAGGTGTGCAAAATGGAAGAGCGAGGTATGAGCAGGGAGGCGGTTGAGTCACTGCTTCAGGAGAAGAAGTTGATGGACTTGTCGTACGAGCGCATTTTGAGCTCTATGTGCACGTATCCACACGAAATCGCGATCTACGCGCACAAACTGTTCTTGGAATCGAATCTCGGTGATTCCGGGCTCTTCCCTGGAACGAAGGAGATGGAGGGTAAAGTCGTTCGGATGATCGGCTCGCTACTTCACAAAGAGGATGCGGCCGGTTATATCTCCACCGGGGGTACGGAATCGAATATCCAGGCCATACGCGCGATCCGAAACCGGAGGCGGAAAGCGGGTGTGCGTGATATGAACATTGTGGTTCCTAAAACGGCTCATTTCTCGTTCGAGAAGATTGCGGACCTCCTGAACCTCGAGGTGCGGCAGGCTTCGCTGGATCCGCAGCTCAAAGTGGATGTGCATGCGGTGGAACAGCTGATCGACCGAAACACGATCGCGCTGGTGGGTATAGCGGGAACGACAGAATTCGGACAGATCGATCCGATAGAGAAGCTCTCGGCGCTCGCATGCGACCGAGATCTCTTTCTGCTCGTGGATGCAGCCTTTGGTGGGTTCGTGATCCCGTTTCTCGAGCAGCAGTATGAGTTCGACTTCGCGCTCGACGGCGTGAGTGCCATCACGATCGATCCGCATAAGATGGGTTTGAGCACGCTCGGCTCAGGTTGCCTCCTGTTCCGCGATCCCTCGTTCCTGGATGAGTTGGTGGTAGCAACGCCGTATCTGAGCACGAAGCAGCAGTATTCGCTCGTCGGCACGAGGAGTGGTGCCTCCACTGCAGCGACGTACGCCGTGCTCAAATGTCTCGGTCGGGAAGGGCTGCGAGAGATTGTGAACGAATGCATGCGCCTCACGAGAGTGCTGGTACGGGGGACAAAGCGGCTTGGCATCTTCCCCGTCATCGAGCCCGTGATGAACGTCGTAACCTTACATTTACCGGAGAATGACTCAGAGCGCGTAACGAAAGCGCTGGAGGAGCGGCGATGGCGCATATCACTAACGCGAAGCCCCCGAGCGCTGCGGCTCGTGATCATGCCGCATACGGATGAAGAGACGATACAGTACTTCCTGGATGATCTGGAGGCTATCCTTTAGCAGGGTAAGAAACAGCGAAGGCCTGTGTTGCCCGCCAGCGAGTAAGAAACGTCAACCCGCATCCCGCCTCTGTTTCCAAGAGTACCGTATTATATAGATACCGTATAGAGCAAGAGGCGTTTGGTAGCGAATGCGTGAACTCCCGGACGTCTTGCTATAGGAATGCGGAGAACATACGCTTCACGAACTCGTAATTCCGCTGTATACGCTCGTAACCGTGGAGTACCGCTCCATGCCCGGGCAGCAGGAGCTCGGTATCCAGCCGCGCGATCCGGTCGATCGATGCTTTTAAAGCGCCCGTATCGCCAAATGGCAGATCAGTACGCCCCACACCCTGCTCAAAGACTAGATCGCCGCAGATCAAAAACTTCCGCGCGGGTGCGCAGAAACAGATACTGCAGGGTGAATGGCCCGGTGTTTCAATGATCTCGAGCTCGAGCCCGCCCAAACTCAGCCGTTCTTCAAGCAGCAGGTCCGCGGAAAATTTCTGCTCGATCCCCACGCCAAGGTAGTCCTGGGAGCCCTCATCCATCGCCTCGAAATAGTCGACCTGCAGGGGATGGAGCGCGATCTTCGCGCCGGTAATCTCCTTGAGTTCGGCCGTTGCCCCGCAGTGGTCAGGATGGAGATGCGTCACCGCGATCAGGTCAATGTCCGCGGGCTCGATACCGTCCTCTCGCAGCGCGCGCAGCCGCGGCCCGATATACCTGCCCAGGCCCGGGTCGATCAGTATCGTTCGCTCGTCGCTGATCACAAAAGTATTAGCGTCGAAGAAGCCTCGTTCTCGATACCAGTAGAGCCCGTCTCGCAATTTCATGGATCTTACTTATGGCATGAAGAGTATACCGATGACAATCAATACGGATTCGACAAGTGCCGCAACAAAGAGGAGCGGGAGTATCAACCGAAGGTAGACGCGCAGTCCCTCGCCGAGCTCCACTTTCAACTGCCGCGATCCTTTCGGTCTCAACGCCTCGCGTGCCAGACGCAGACCGATCGCGAGGCTAATGAAGTATGCAGGGAGCTCAAACATGCCGTGCGGAACGATGGCGAGAAAGACGATCAAGCCCTCTTCATGTGCCAGCCACCCGAGTAATCCGCCGTTGAGGAGTGTGGAGAAGATCGGGAAGATCCCCAATAAAAGTCCTGTGAGGATATTGAGAACGCAGGTAAAGGCGTTATTCAGAAAGATCACGACAAAGAACAGCAAGAAGAGGACCCACGAGGGGTAGCGTTCAGTGAGATCCTCGATGCCCTCGCTCAACTGCTGCAGCCATGCCAGCGATTCACTGAAGAGCTCACTGAAGAATTCCAGATACCCCATGCCCACCGCAGCAGCAAAGAGAATACAGACGAATAAGAGGTAATATCTGAGCGAAAAAAGATACCCACGCAGCGATACGACATCTTCAGCCATGTTCTCCCTTTTAGGTTAGTCCGCAGAGCATATATAGCAAAGGATGCAGTGCGAGGCTACAGCGTATAAAAGAAGGCGTACTCGGTCGCCGTTGGCAATCGCCGCCGTAATCGCCGCACGTCGTCTCGAGTGATGAAGAGCGTCTCGCCACGCTCGCCCTCCTTATCCGTACCCAGTACGCGCCGTACGACCTCGCAGTCCAGCGCACCGTGCACCCGCGCGAAACCGCGACCATAATCAGCGGTGAGCTCAATATAGATCGGGAGCCGTAAATTCCGCTGCTCAGCTTCTGATACCAGTGTGGCGAGTTCCTCCAGCTCGCGCCTCATAATCCGGTGTACCGACCCGTCTCGCGCTTGCACGGCAGGCTTCTCTTCGCGCAGCAAGGCAAGCAGGGTCTTGCGTTCCGCGGGTAAGTGCTTGTTCAGCGCTTTGACCGCTTTAAAAAGGATACGCTCATCCGGCCGCTCGATCATTAGTACGATTACTGGTAGGTGCGTGAACATATAAAGCCGAATAACCTTTAAATAGAACTACTGACATACACTCTAAACTGTAGGTGACAATACAACATGGCACAATTAGGTGGTACACCGATATTGGTGTTACGAGAAGGTAGTGAGCGAACACGAGGCAGAGATGCGCAGAGTAGGAACATCCTGGCAGCGAAGACCATTGCGAACGCCGTCAAGTCCACCCTCGGGCCAAAGGGGATGGATAAGATGCTCGTTGACTCGATGGGCGACGTGGTGATCACGAACGATGGGGCGACGATCCTGAGAGAGATGGACATCGAGCACCCAGCAGCGAAGATGATGGTCGAGATCGCAAAGACGCAGGACGAAGAGGTCGGCGATGGCACGACGAGTGCGGTTATCCTCGCCGGCGAGCTGCTCAAGCGCGCCGAGGATCTTCTGGAGCAGGAAGTGCACCCGACGCTGATCGCAACCGGATATCGTCTAGCCGCAGAGAAGGCCTACGAGATTCTTGAGGGGCTGGCTGAGAAGATCACGGCGCGAGATACTGATACACTGAAGAAGATCGCGATCACTTCAATGACCGGCAAAGGCGCGGGCACGGCACGGGAGATGCTGACCGATCTCGCCGTTGACGCGGTGAAGATGATCGCGGAAAAGGGCGAAAAGAAGATTGACACTGACCATATCAAGCTGGAGAAGAAGACCGGTGGCAGTACCGAAGACACCGTTCTGATCTCAGGCATGATCTTGGACAAGGAGCGCGTACACCCCGGCATGCCGAAGACCATAAAGAACGCGAAGATCGCGCTGGTCAATTCCGCGCTGGAAATCGAGAAGACCGAGGTGGATGCGAAGATCGAGATCACCGCGCCTGAGCAGCTGAAGTCGTTCCTCGAGGAAGAGGAGAAGATGCTGAAGGAGATGGTCGAGACGGTGACGGCGAGCGGTGCCAACGTACTCTTCTGTCAGAAGGGCATTGACGACCTCGCGCAACACTATCTGGCGAAGAAGGGAATCTTTGCGGTACGGCGTGTGAAGGAGAGCGATATGAAGAAGCTGGCGAGCGCAACCGGCGGCAAGATCCTGACGAGCCTGGAAGAGGTGCGACCTGAGGACCTCGGCAACGCCGGTCTGGTAGAGGAGCGGAAGATCGGCGGTGAGGAGATGATCTTCGTTGAGGACTGCCAGAACCCGAAAGCGGTCTCGATCTTACTGCGTGGCGGAACCGAGCACGTGGTTGACGAGCTGGAGCGCGGTATGAACGATGCGCTGCGTGTCGTTGCGGTCGCGATGGAAGACGGCAAGTACGTCGCGGGCGGCGGAGCTGCGGAGATCGAGCTGGCGCTCAGGCTGCGCGACTATGCGGCCAGCGTTGGCGGTCGCGAGCAACTGGCTATCCAGGCGTTTGCCGATGCCATCGAGGTGATCCCACGGTCACTGGCGGAGAACGCTGGTCTTGATCCGATTGACATGCTCGTTGCGTTACGCTCGGCACACGAGCGAGGCGAGAAGACCGCGGGCCTGGACGTCTTCAAGGGCGAGCCAACCGATATGAAGAAGGCCAGTGTGATCGAGCCGCTCCGTGTGAAGACTCAGGCGATCAGCTCGGGCACAGAATCGGCAGTGATGATTCTGCGCATCGACGATGTAATCGCATCGAGCAGAGAGAAGATGCCAGGTGGTGGCGGTATGCCACCAGGCGGCATGGGTGGCATGGAAGAGGAGTACTAACCCATTTTTTCCCTCTTCCTTTTTTTTTCTTTTTTTCTCTTTTGCGACGTTAGATCAGCTTTTTTTTACGGGGTTGGATGCAAGGACAAGAAGGGGTTTTGTGAAATGGAGAGGATTATTGGCATAGATCTTGGAACAACGAACTCAGAAGCGGCATTCGTAGGTGCAGGCGGCGACGTGAAGATCATACCGAGTTCTGAGGGCAGCGCCTACGGTGGGAAGATGTTCCCCTCGGTCGTTGCCTTTACCAAGGACAAACAGCGGCTGGTCGGTGTAGCGGCGAAGCGACAGGCAGTCGTGAATCCGGAAGGCACGGTGCGCGAAGTGAAGCGGAAGATGGGCACGGCCGAGAAGATTTACGTGAAGACCGTGGACAAAGAGTTTACACCGCAAGAGATCTCCGCAATGGTGCTGCAGAAGATCAAGACAGACGCGGAGGCGTATCTGGGTGAGAAGATTAATGCGGCGGTGATCACCGTGCCGGCCTATTTCGATGATAATCAGCGGCAGGCGACGAAGGACGCCGGCGAAATTGCCGGGTTTGAGGTGAAACGGATAATAAACGAGCCCACCGCGGCCGCCATGGCTTACGGGCTCGGCAAAGCGGGCGAATACAAGGTTGTCGTCCTCGATTTCGGCGGTGGGACCTTTGACGTCACGATCATGGAGATAGGCGAAGGCGTATTCGAGGTGCTTGCCACGAACGGTGATACGCAGCTCGGTGGCACTGATATCGATGCCGCCGTTGTCAACTGGCTGATTGAGGGCTTTAAACTGAAGGAGGGTATCGATTTACGAGCCGATTTAACGGCACTGCAGCGCATACGTGACGAAGCGGAACGAGCGAAGATCGAGCTCTCCTCATCGATCTCGACGAGTATCAATCTCCCCTTTGTTGCTGTAAATGATGGAGAGCCGCGGCATCTGGAAGAGACCCTGACCCGCGCGAAATTAGAGGAATTGGCCGAGCCGACCCTGAGACGGGTGGACGCGCCGATACGACAGTCGCTGAAAGACGCGAAGCTCTCTGCCGCGGAGATCGACAGGATCATCCTCATCGGCGGGCCAACGCGTATGCCAATCGTGCGGGAGCGGTTCGAGCGTATTCTCGGCAAGAAGGCGGAGGGCGGCGTAGATCCCATGCAGTCTGTTGCGCTCGGCGCAGCGATCCAGGCGGGCATCCTCGCAGGACAGGTGAAGGAGGAGATCGTTCTGCTCGACGTGACACCCTTGACGCTCAGTGTGGAGACGCTTGGTGGTGTTGCCACAGCATTGATCGAGCGGAACACAACGGTTCCGACGAAGCGATCGCAGATATTCACCACCGCGGCGGATAGCCAGACGAGCGTGGAGATCCATGTCACGCAGGGCGAGCGGCCAATGGCTGCAGACAATACCTCGCTGGGACGGTTCCACCTGGATGGTATCCCGCCCGCACCGCGTGGCATTCCCCAGATCGAGGTAACCTTTGATATTGACGCGAACGGCATTTTAAACGTTACCGCGAAGGATTTGGGTACGGGCAAGAAGGCTTCGATCAGCATAACCGCGTCAACGAAACTGCCGAAGGAGCAGATAGACGAGATGGTGAAAGAGGCGGAGCAATACAGTGAAGAAGACCGGAAGCGTAAGGATGAGATAGAGCTTCGGAATCAGGCTGATTCGCTCGTCTACACAACAGAGAAGACGCTCGAGGAGCTCGGTGAGAAGATAGCCGCGGACCAGCGGGAGAAGATAGAGCGCGCGAAGGCTACCTTACAAGAGTCCTTAAAGGGCACGGATATCGCGAAGATCAAGACGGATGTGGACGAGCTGACCAAAGCGCTGCATGCAGTCTCTGCGGTCATCTACCAGGAGGCAGCGCGGCAAGCTGCGGAAGCGGAAGCTGCAAAGGGCAAGACCGAACCAGAAGCCGGGGCGAAGGCGGAGAGCGACTACGTGGACGTCGAGTATGACGTGAAGGATGAGGAAGGTAAATAAAGCGGCAGTTCGGTAAGATGTTTGAGGGATTTATCCCTCATTCATATTATTTACCGGAACACCCGATTTCTTTCTTTTCTTAGCTTTTCTGTTCTGCTTCGCCTCATTACGGGCTGAGGTGGTGAAGAAACTGACGATCCAGCGTCATTTCTTCTCCCACCGGTAGAGATCAAGCACCTGTGAAAGCGTCTTACCACGTTTTATCTCCTCTCGTACGCGTTCCTCGTTCTTCCAGACTTCCTTTGCACGCCGCGCGATCTCATAAGCACGCTCCCCGGGCACGACTACCACACCGTTGTCATCGCCGATGATCCAGTCACCCGGTCTGACCTCCTGGCCACCGCAGGTGATCTCCGTGTTCAGCTCACCAAAACCTTTCGGCTCACCCGCATTCGGCACGATATAGCGCGCGAAGACCGGGAACCGCATGCGTCGTATCTCATCCACGTCTCGTGCCGCCCCGTCGATCACGATACCGGCAATGCCCCTCTGCTTGGAGCTCCATGAGGCGAGCTCGCCCCAGGGTGCAACGTCCTTCGCGCCCGCGTAAGCGACGATTACCTCGCCCTCCTTTGCGGTATCTATAGCCTCAACCACCTTCGCCCAGTCGCCTTCAAAGGTCTGCACGGTGACCGCCCTGCCGACGAGCTTGATACCCTCGAAGACGGGCCGTATGCCGTGCATGACGCCCTTGCGGTGCAATGCGTCTGATATATTCGGGGTGCTCACCTGCGTAAAGAGCGCATGAATCTCCTCATCGCGGCTTAGGATATCGTGTGCTCGTTTGGCTCTCTCTAAATCCATACTCGCCCGAATTTGCCGCGTCGCTGATTCGACCTTCGCCGTCCGGGTGATATTACCACCGACGATAATGACCGCGGCACCCAACCGTACGGCCTCCGCTGCCGCTTCCGCATCGATGCCACCGGCAACGGCTAAGGGTGTTGCAACCGCAGCAGCGACCTGCTCGAGGAGCTGTAACGTGTCCATGCCCCTCATCTGCTGATCAATCCCCACATGCACGCAGAGGTAATCAACGCCGAGCGCCTCCAGTTCACGCGCACGGTTTACCGGGTCAGCGGCGTTCATGAGGTCTACCATCAGCGCTACACCATATTTCCGGGCTGAACGCACCGCATCCTGGATCGTGGCGTCATCCGCAGCGGCGAGGATCGAAACGACCGCCGCACCGGATTTCGCCGCCATCTCTACCTCGATCGCACCGGTATCCATGATCTTCATATCGGCGACGATCTTCGCCATGGGGAATGCATCCCGTAACGTTCGGATCGCATGCATGCCCTCGCTCTTGATCAGCGGCGTACCCGCTTCGAGCCAGTCGGCACCACCGGCTATACATTCCTGCGCGAGCTGCACCGCACGGTCAAGTTCGATCACATCAAGTGCAACCTGCAGCAGTTTCCGCCCTTTCGCGTCAGCCATGGTTACGAACGATAGCTCCGTATCCGCTTTGAAACGCGTAGATGCGCGTTTCCGTGCTTATGTTACTTACTCTTTATGGTAGCGGCATAATAATTCAGTAAGAACGCGTGATGAATTGCTCACGCTCGCTGCACGTACGATCGCGAACGCGAGCCGCGTGGTTGCTTTCACCGGAGCTGGTATCTCGGTGGAAAGCGACATTTGCACCATTTCGAGGCAGAGACGGGCTCTGGGAGTAGTATGATCACGCAGAGCACGCAGACATAAACACGTTTCGCAGCACTCCGGAAAAGGCCTGGATCTTGCTGAATGGGATGCTCACCACGGTTTCCGCTGCGGAACCACAAGCAGCACATCACGCACTCGCGGAGCTCGAGCATCCAGGGAAATTGCGCTGTATCACGACACAGAATATAGATGGCATGCACCAGCGAGCCGTGAGTTCGAACGTCATCGAATTCCACGGCTGTTTCCGGCCGTGTTCGATCTTGTACCGTTACGCTGCATCTGCAGCGGCCTCTTAAAGCCCGATGTCATCTCCTTCGGCGAGCCAATACTCACCGAAACGCTATTTCGTGCGGAATCCGCGGCACGCACCTGCACTGCGATGCTCGTGATCGGCACCTCAGCCATTGTCCAGCCAGTAGAGTAGCAAGCTTACCGCTCATCGCCCGGAGGGTAAGCGCGAGGGTCAATGAGGTGAATCCCGAGCCAGCACCCTTCACGGAGCTTAGCTCTACTTATTTTTTAGAAAGGGAGGCGGGAGGAATCTTACAGCGCGTGGTCGCGGAAGTGCGGCACAAAGTTCTCCAGGACTGTTTGGACGGTAACTAAACTGTTTGCATTCCAGGAGCCGCGCTAATACGTGATTTTGCGCACTTCACGACGGCCGCTCAGAGCATCGGCTTGGCGCGCCATGCTACGTAGGTGCGGATTCTGGTGCTCACCGCGTCGCCTTTTGCACCGGTACGGTGTGCGTGGTATCCTTGATGGTGGTCGCGTTATCGAGCGTGCAGGTTATCGCCTTGTCCGCGTGCGCTAAAAAGGGCAGCTATTTCAATACAACAGACGCCAGAAAGAAGATCGCAACCGCAATGCCCGCGGTGACAAAGAACGCGCCCTCAAATCCGTCAATGATGAACATGACGCCCAGGACGAGCGGCCCTAACGTTTGCCCTAATCGCAGCACCATTCCGTTGAGCGACATAAAGGCAGCACGATTTTCGATCGGTGCCAATCGAGCCAATAGCGTTTGAACGCTCGGCAAGTTCATACCATGAGCGACGCCGAAGATCACTGTTGGGACGAAAAACAGCCAGATCGTCTGTACAAAGGGAATGCTAAAAAAGGTAAGTGCATACAGGATAAATGCACCTTTTATAAGCATCTTTTCGGAATATCTCAGGGTTAACTTACCCAATTGCGAAGATATGGTCGCCGTGGTCAGGCCCATGCTGGAGGTGATGATCCCGATGAGAAACGGCGAAGCATGGAATCGCTCGCTGCCAAGAAGAAGGGGGAAATATGTCAGGTACGCGCCGAAGAGGATAACGAACGTAAACAGTGTAATGGCATAGAGCCCGAGCACCTGTCGATCCGTTATGCTCCGAAGTGCGCTTCGCAAATAGTGCTTAAACTCCTGTTGGTTTCTTGGCTCGCTACTCTGCAGTGAAGTCAAAACGAGAATGCCCGCGGGAATCGCGGCTACGGACAGTGCGAATGGATAATACCATGCAAAGGACGCTAGTGCGCCGCCAATAACGAGATAGCTCGGAACTGCTAGATTGAGCACACTCGCGTTATATCCCATCGCAGTGGCAAGTTGCCGTTTGGAATAGAGATCTCCAATTATCGTGACGTTAAGCGAGCCTAAAGAGGCAGCGCCGAGACCTTGCACGAGCCGTAAAGCGAGAAGAAGATTGAAATCGCGGGCAAGTGTGCACGCACTCCCTGCCGCACCAAAGAGCAATAGCGAGGGTACTAAAATGCTCTTTCTGCCGTACCGATCCGCGAGTACGCCGAAGATCGGTGTGACCAGCACGCCCGGGAGCGTGAATGCAACGATGAGCAGCCCGACCGCAGGTTGGGAAATTCCAAACGCAGCTTGTATCTCAGGGAACGCGGGCGATATACTGGATATACCCATAACGGCGACCAGCGTGACTATAAAGATGATTTGAAGATTCGGATCGCGATACAGTGCTCGGTTAAAATTGGTCTGTGACGGAGACATTGCGTGTCGGTAAAATAGAGGTAAGTCTAAGTAATCCTTTTAAAACGGGAAACGGGTTTTACCACAACCGTGAGAGGCGATAAGAACGGCATTCAACCGCAAGCTTCAACCGCAAGCCCAGCGTTTTTTACCCGGGTGGTCACCAGCACGGACTTCTTATCATTCAGGTAACTACCAGTCGCATATTCGAGTATTCACGCAAGAATTCTTCGCCTTTCTCCGTGGTGGTGTAGCAGGCTTCCGCGTTTACGAGTAGGCCGTTTTGTTCCAGGGTTTTCAAATACCGATCTATCCTGTTGTAATTCAGATTCGCACGGTAGACGATCTGCGTTTTCAGAGCACCGTTTCGGGAGACCTCGAGAATATCTACCAGGATATCGAATTTCGTTCTGCGTTTCTTGAACCGCTTCTTGAGGCTAGCTTTCAGCCCTTGTTTGAGCAGCACTTCTAATTGAGTCCCGGCCATCTGTATCTCCGTGCCGATGGAGCAACTAAGTATGCATTCACCAACTACCCATATAAAGGTTATGTAATTATCATACGAGTATCCGGTAAGAACCTATAGAACGAACCTGTGGTAGCCAGCAGGGTAGCGCGAGGGCAGCCGGTATGAAGATAGAAGCAAGCGGTAACACGCAGAAGAAAGGCGAAGAAGGCGCGGAATGCCGCGGAAGCCGTGAGGAAAACACACTATTCACTACAATCGCGTGTACCGCAATTCATGCCGCTTCGAGCCGTTTTGCCGTTATGTCATGCCCTTTAGGCGGATTTTCATCCAGGCCGCTAGCTTATTAGCAATAACGTGAGAGAGCTTATGGGTGTCCGCCGTCTTGACTGAACCATATGATAAATATCTTGGTAATGCGTGGTTAAAACGTTAGGTTTTTGAGATCCTTACTTGCCATTCCGACGAGCAAGCGCGACGGAGACGTCTGCGCTTGCTTGCATCGGTGCGAATTTCTGAACTTTATTCTCGGCTCAACTCAGCAACTCAGGCGTATCGCCGGTATCCAGCCCTCGTGCCGCTTGCTGCTGGTTGCGGTCCACGAACTCAATCGTTTTCGTTGTTTAGCAGGTGGTTTCTAGCCAGTGTGCGGATAAGATCGCTAAATCTATAAAGTTAACGACACCATCTTCGTTGATATCGTAGCGCGGAAATGGTGCAGTCGGTAGCTCAAGCCAGTGCGCGGACAGTATCGCCAGATCGATGAAGTTCACGGTGCAGTCTTCGTTGATGTCCCATCTGCCTGGCGGTGCTCCTGCTTTTACGAGCGGCAGCCACTCGCCACCGTTTTGGATGTAACCCTTAGAATTGTAGGGAAGTTGTGTGTCCCCGAGACCATCGCCGTTTGTGTCTTCGCCCATATAATCGCTCCAGTAGTTGCCGCCGAGCCAGGAGCCGCCGATGATGTTTGTGCCCGGGATTTTGGATAGGTTCCAGATATTGTTGCCGTCATCGTCCGCGTTTATCGGGTTATCGAAGTAGTTGTTGTAGATGAGGTTGGTACTCGAATTATACAGGCGAATACCGTATTCGATGTTCAAGTTAGCGGTGTTGCCTGTCAGCGTGTTGTTGCTCGAATCATCCAGGTACATGCCGGAGTAGTTGTTCGAGTTGGCAGTATTGTTTATCAGAGTATTGTTGTTGCTCGAAAACCGCAGGTAAATGCCGTACCAGTTATTCGCGGTAGCGGTATTACCGGTCAGGTTGTTGTTGCTCGAATTATACAGTTGAATCCCCGCGTCGTTGTTTAAGGCGGTGTTGCCGATCAGGTTGTTGCTCGAAGAAGACAGGGAAATGCCGTAACAGTAGTTCGAGTTGGCGGTATTGCCCGTCAGGTTGTTGTTGCTCGAAGAAGACAGGGAAATGCCTGTGTGGTTGTTCGAGTTAGCAGTGTTGCCCGTCAGAGTATTGTTGTTGCTCGAATAACTCAGGGTAATGCCGTACCTGTAGTTCGAGTTGGCGGTATTGCCCGTCAGGTTGTTGTTGCTCGAATAACTCAGGGTAATGCCGTAGTAAGTGTTGTTCGAGGCGGTGTTAGCTGTCAAATTATTGTTGTTGCACTTATAATATAGCATAATGCCGTCGTCGTTATTCGAGACGGCGTTGCCCGTCAAATAATTGTTGTTGCAGTTAGAATACAGGGAAATGCCGTAGGTATTGTTCGAGGCGGTGTTGTCCGTCAGAGAATTGTTGCTGCTCGAATAAGCGAGACGAAAGCCTTCGTAGTTGTTCGAGGCGGTATTTTCTGAAATAGTGCAGTGATCATTAGTAAGATATATTCCTGCCTTTACAGAGCCAGTCGCATTTTGAACTGTGAATCCGCGGATGTTCACATAATCCGCTATCACCTCAAACACATGGTCGTTCTGATCCAATGCGTTCACGACGCAGTTCGCAGAGCCGTTTTCAGAACGAATGGTCACATTATCGACGGTAACATCAATATTTTCGGTAAAGATGCCGTCTCTGACGATGATGGTGTCTCTCGAGTTCGCAGCATCGATCGCAGCCTGTATGCTGGTATAATCACAGCCACTAGAGCATACGGTATAGGCATCCGCAGCACAACCATCACTCACGAACGCAAGCACTGTGACAAGAACCGCAACGAGCAAACAGTTCCAGATCCTTCTTCTTTCGCTTCTCAATCTTCCACCTCACATTACAACTTCGGCAAGTCCACGGGTGCGGTAGACTAACGTGATGAGGTAGGAAGGATGCTACAAATAAGCCTTTTGCTTTGGCTCGCGCTCAGTTCATGGTCGCTAAAAAACACACGACCCACCACAAGTCGCTGGTATGCAGAGGGAAGAAAGCGGTAACACTTAGAAGAAGGCATGCCAGGCTTCTTCACTTCTGCGCTTACACGAGCACGAGCGCAGCACTCACGTCTGCGCTCGCATCCGCGACATCATTCGAGACGAGCTTGATGCTCACGGCATCGCCCTGCGCAACCGCGACCGCGTGCGTGGTATCTTCACCAGCGGTCGCGTTATCACGCGTGCAGGTAATCGCCTTGTCCGCGCCGTTCACGCGGACCGTGTAGCTGTCGGTGCGGCCGCCCGCGCCGGAAGCGACGCGCTGCTGAACGTGCAGGTTGCGGAGGATCCCCGCACGCGGCACATGCACCGTGAGCTCGTTCGTTTGCGTGCTGCCATTCCCGGGCGCGAGGTATGAGGTGCCGTTGGCGGTGATCGCGCCGAGGCAGCCGAACTGCAGCATGTGTTCGGCTTGTACAGTACAGATTGAAGAGCGAAGCAGCGAACGCATGCGTTGAGCGGATAACCTGACCGTGGAGATCGCCGAGAAGCGCGATCCCGCAGCCGGGGTAAGCGCAGCTGCGATTATGTGCGATGAGACCACGTCGAGCTCCGTCATTACGTCGAGCGGCAATGTGCGCGAACGCACGAAAACCCACGTACTTTTCTCTTTCGGTTCTGCATCTTACTCATGAGCATCCTCGCAATGGCGGTCTCGTGGAACGGTACTTCCGCTTTCGTTCACTGGTGCACCGAGCTGTTCATTGTGAGAGCATGTAAGAGGATTATGGGGCGAGAGAGAACATGGTACTACCAGATGAAGTGAGCGAGAATCTGAAAGCGGTCTTGAGCGCATGGCTCGAGAATTTCGAGCCAATTGCGGAAGCGGAGCGTGATTTTCTCGCGCGAGTAGGAATCGAGCCGACGCGAGAAACGATGATAAGCTATACCGCGGGCGTTGTTGATACCGTCGTTGGCAGCTATATTCACGCGCTCTTCAATCGTGGAATGACCGCTGATGAAGATGCGGAAATGATCGCGGTATTTAAGGAAAAGCTACCGGAATTCGAGCGCAAGCTGGATGAGTTTCTCGCTAATGACTAACTCATGGCTGATGGTGTTACGGTTGGAACAGCGATGACGAATCGCGGTGTATCGAGTGAGCGCGCACGGCCAAACGCAACGGAAGGTGTGAAGACGCTGCTCGGCGATCCGAAGCGAGCGATTTGGAAGCTCGCCCTGCCCATGATCGCCGCGATGTCGATCCAGACACTGTACAATCTCGTGGACGCCTTCTGGGTCGCGGGTCTCGGCGCTGATGCGCTCGCGGGCATTGGATTCGTCTTCCCGTTCTTCTTCTTCGCGATGGCGCTCTCCAACGGGCTGGGCGTGGGCACCGGCTCGGCACTCGCGCGGCGAATCGGCGCGCAGGACAAGGCTGGTGCGGACAATGTCGCGGTCCATACGGTCATTATTATGATGATCCTCGCGGTTGGCTATACCGTTCCGCTGGTGGTATGTGCCGAGGAACTCTTTATCCGCATTGGAGCCGGCACGACGGTGTCCTTGGCCGTCGCGTACGGCCAGGTCGTCTTTGCGGGCAGCATCTTCCTCTTCTTCTCGAACGTCGCGAATGCGATCCTGCGCGGCGAGGGCGATGCGAAGCGCGCGATGTACGCAATGGCGCTGGGCGCGGGCCTGAACATCTTCCTTGATCCGATCTTCATTTATACGCTCGGGCTCGGTATCGCGGGGGCTGCCTGGGCGACCGTACTCTCGCTCGCTATCACGTCACTCGTCATGCTCTACTGGCTCCTCTTCAAACGGGACACGTACGTCTCGTTCAATTTCCGCGATTTTGCCTGCGATCGCGCCATTGTCCGGGATCTGTTCAGCGTTGGACTGCCGTCCGCGGCGATGCAGCTTTCCATGTCGATCACCATGCTCGTCCTGAACCTGATCATCGTGATGGTCGATACGACGGATGGTGTCGCGGTCTACTCGACCGGCTGGCGGGTGGTGAGCATGGCCACTCTGCCCACGATGGGGATCGCAACCGCGGTGGTGCCGGTCACTGGCGCGGCCTATGGCGCACGCGTCTTTAGCCGGTTGAGCATCGCGCATCTCTATGCAATTAAGATCGGGCTGCTCCTGGAGACCGTGATCGCCGTTATTACCTTCATCTTCGCGCCGCAGATCGCAGCTGTTTTCACGCAAGCGGAAGCGGCTGCGCGGATCGCGCCCGATCTCACGCTCTTCCTCAGGATCATTTGCCTCTTCTATCCATCCATCTCGTTCGGTATGCTCTCGTCCGCGGTCTTTCAGGGCACGGGCAAAGGGGTGAACGCACTGCTCGTTACCCTCCTGCGTACGATCATTCTCACCGTACTGCTCGCGGTCCTCTTTGCCGTGGTCTTCGCCTGGGGGCTCGTGGGGGTCTGGTGGGGTCTGGTGACCGCGAATATCGTCGGCGCGCTCATTGCGTTCACCTGGGTGCGGCTGTACATCCGGGGGTTGGTGAAAAAGCGATCATAGGCCGCTTACGCGACCGCACGAATTGAATTACCAGTTCACGGAAGCATTGGTTGCTCTGTTCACTATCGCCGTCGCTTATACCACCGTATGCCCGGGATGAAGGCAGCAGCGCAATCAATACAATACCACCAGTACGGTCAGGCTGCTGGCGACTGGAATGACTACAGACAGGCAAGGGGCGCGATTTACGATCAACGCCCTCTTTCATGCCTGAACGTGAAGCAGCAGTTGGATTATTACTGTGCACGCGTGAGCCGTTCTAGCTGTCGGAGGATATGCCGCCTGAGCGCCCCGGGTACCAGTGAGGCGGTGAGATGTCCTTTCTCCAGCGTTATGATCCGCCGGTTGCCATAGCAGATCCGTTGACGATCAAACCGGATGATCTGATCGTGCCGTGCCAATAACGGGAACACGTTATTCGCCTGGATTCGTGCGAACTCCCGCTCGAAGTTGAGCACCGCTCTCAGTTCGTCTGGGCTTGCGCGAGCGAGACGCCCGGTCAGCTTTCGGTAAACGGACCTCGTGAAGATATCACCAAGCGCCGCACCGGCGAGCAAGGGCACATAGCTATCGGCGGTATTGAAAAACGCGCGGTGGATATTCGTGACCCAGCCGCCGAGGCTTATACCGGATACCATCACGCGATTATTCGTACTCCGTTTGCAGTAGCCGGTAAGATCATCAACGAGCCTGACTGAGACAGCGAGCATGGCTGCGAACTTCGCCAAATCGCGCAGTTGCTCCGAGTAGGTCTTCAGCGAGCGCCGGTGAAAGGGCGCGGCGAGCACAATGAGGTTTGCCTGCACGGGCTCTCGCGAGCCGATAAAAATCCGCTTGAAGCTGGTAGTGCTGAACCAGCGGAAATCAAAGGGGCGCTCGGCGTTCCCGTGATGCCAGAGGACAGTAGGGTACTCCTCGCCCAGCCATTGGGCGATACGGAAAGCGGGCTTGAGAGGTCCAACGAGCGACTCCGCTGTGACCTCATACATACCCGGACCGTTTATCAGGGGCAGCCGCAGCTTTGTCCTGGCCAGATGCTCAGCAAGCGGAGGGCTCTCGATACTTGCACTGAAGAATTTGTACCGGTCCAACGCCAGTGCGGAAAGTTCTACCATGAGCGTATCGATGAGTGCGTGGTAGTTCATGGTGCTAGGTCAAACGAGATCGAGTTCCAGCTCATGAGATAAACAGAACAGACAGGTATTAAGGTACCTAAACTCTTCTTTTTAACCCATAAGGTCTCGCCCGAGAGGTCATCAGCACAGCATGGGTGGTCGCGAATCGCCCTTTCATCGCCGAGCGATGCCTGTTCATCCTTTTTGCGCATATTTA
>DSCO01000019.1 GCA_011049045.1 Methanomicrobia archaeon
GAGAGCACGAAGAAGCGTTACAGGACGAATCGCGGCGTACTCTCCTATCTCGCACAGAAAATGGCGTACTGGACGGTGAAATTCGGACGGTTACCTCAACCCCCAATTTGTTGACAGACCCAAATACCTACTATATTTAAATAGCCTCGACACATGTTGTGACAGTATGGCAGAATATAAATGCAAATATTGTGGTGAGACGTTCGAGAAGCCCCTTGACCTAGCGCGGCATGTGAGGATGAAGCACAAGCGTGCAACGAAACGCGCAAAGAAAGTGGCTGAGAAGGTAGCACCTGCTGAGCAGATGAACAAGACGATCGAGGCCATCGGCGTGTTGAAGGGTTTGCAGGTATCGCCGAACCTGAGTGCAGAAGAGAAGAAGCTACTGGGCGAAGTAACGAAGACCTTTGAGGGGCTTGTACCAAAGTAACGGCTCGTTCACGGTCATAGGATCCTGAACTCAGTTCTACCTCTCTGAGGAGTGGGTACTCCGCTCCTCCAGTTCTTTTACCTTTACCCGTAACTCTGCGATGTCTTTCTCCAGCTCTACGAGGATCGACAAATAGACCGATTCCATCGGATCGAGCCGCGGGTCGTACCTCGCGGCGCATGCAAGACCGCGTGCCTCGTCTATCAATCGATGGAACGCCTCCCCGCCCTCTTTACGCAGCGCTCTGAACTAAAGCGCGAACGGGTCTGAACGGGCATTAAGAACGGTTGGATAAATATCCGTATCCGTACCTGGCTGGCCGGATAGTTCAGATACATGCTCACCGGTAATTGTAAGATGTCCTCTGCCTGCACGGTCTTTCGACCGGCGTGCTTCGCGAGCGCGACGGCTTTCTTTGCAACCTTAGCGCCGTCCGACTCAAGCAGCGTCGCCATCGCTTCAGTACCGTCTTTGCTCACTCGTTCGGCTCCTGCGCTCTTAAGCAACCTGGTCACAGGTGCTTTTGGTAATAGAGCCATTTTTATCACGGTGATTGGGTAATGAACGGAGATATATATAGCCTTAGGTCTTTGCGCCACTCAGGGAGACTCGTAGCCGATGCGATTGGTTCTTAAACTGCTGATCTGTAACTGTCACCGATGGGTTAGGCGACACGTCATTATCTCGTTTCAGTACTCCGTTGATGGTGGTCGGAGCCAGTTCCTCCTCTTCCACTCCTGGTAGTAGCGTGGTTCGGAGAAACAGCGCCATGGTTTAAAATCAGCACACTCCGCAGGCCAGATACGTCCACCGCGATTTGGGCGTGACCAACCAAATTCAATTTCTCTATCGCAGCAACAGCACCGCACATACCACTCTTCGCTCTCTTCATCGATCACCCATTCGGGCCCGTCAGATTCATCACCTTCAACATCTACATCATCTTCATCATCTGCATAATCGTTATCATGACCAGATTCTACAATCCCTTTATCATACCATTCAATGTGATGCGCATGATCTAATTCGCCCACTTCACTATACGTCTCGTAATAAGTACCACACCGGATGGTATATGAATATTCAACGTAAAGCTCATGTGAGCCACATTCTTCACAGGTAAAAAAGTATTTTTTATCCTTATTCATAACCTGGCGATTCTCCATGCCCGACACACCTACCATAAGTACGTACCAACAACCCCTATGGTACTTAATTTCTAACCCTATTTAAGCTTTTTGCTAGGGACAGTATCTCCGAAAGGATGAGCTAGTGGTTGGTACCGTCGGCTCCTGATATTTTCAGGCGTGTTCCATCTAAGATGCGTTGACGAGGATTGAGCGTTAGCGTCCACCGAGAGTAAGGTTTTTATATTGGGATATCTTTAAGATATCCTATGAAAAAGGTTCCGATCCAAGCGCAGAGCCATCTTGAGCTTGATGGGATTCAGGGGTTCTTCATACGGAAGGTAACGAAATTCGGGAACAGTGCCAAGGTCGATTGTCCCAAGGAATACCTTGGTCGTACCGTCTACCTGGTGATCGTATGACGCCAAATCGAGATAGGATATTTCGGACGATAACGATTCTTGATACCTTCGTTAATCACTGTCTCGATCTAAAACCAAAGGGGCCGTACCTTTCTGGATTCGAGTACAACCGGGATTTATTGAAAGCCGCAATGGCAAATACCTATCTCGAGACAGTAGGATCAACGGCTGATTCCTTTCATCTGGCCATAAAGGCTGTTCCATTTTCGAATTTCTACTGGGAATATCTCAAAACAGTTAAAATCATAGGACAAAGGTTCAAACTCGATGATCAGGATGTTGTTCTTGCAGTTGACTATACCGATGAGGATTTTTATGGAGAAGTACAGGGGTTTTGGATTCAAGGGTGGACTGGAAAATATGCAGTAATGGGAAAGTTCAAATTCCTCACCGTAGCAGTGGTGAGTTCTGATATCCCTCAAAGGATACCTTTAATCTCGATACCTATTCATTTAGGGCACGATATGGCCAAGGAAGTCTGTTTTTGTCTCTCTCTTGTTCAGGTATTGGTCAGTTCAATCAAACTCATCCTCTTCGATAGGGGATTTTACAGCAAAGATCTCATGACGACTCTCACAAATACTGATTACCCTTACTTGATCTTCGTTCCAAAGAACGAAAAAGTAAAGACAGAACTTGCCGAGATGGCGGATACCGAGCGAAAGAAGATACATTATGAGTTCGAGCTGATAAAAGATAAAACGGTGCTTCATGGCAAGACCACATTGGCGCTATTGAAAAAGATAATAGATTCTACAAACGGCAAGACTTTTGATTGGGCATTTGCCACAAACCAGGAAGAGATCGATCTGGACTATATCATTCCTACGTACAAAGGGCGATGGAGAATTGAGACGGGTTTTAGAGTTCAAGACGAAGCTCGTATAAAATCAAAGTCAAAAGAGATGAAAATAAGGTTCTTTTACTTTGTTTATGAGCAGATGCTCCAATTGTTGTGGACAACGCTATATAAGGAGGAACTGAGCTTCAAGGCCTTTATCATAGAGCTATATGAGATGAGCAACGAAAGAGTTGCACGAGCTAAGAGGAAATCAGCGAGGGCCACCGCATAGATACCCGTGAGCTATCCGGTGCTAGGCCATTGAAACATCCGGGGTTCAGTGGCAGTATATCCACCTCAACGTTTTCTCCTCAAAAAGCAGATGTTCAGCTTGGGTTTTCCTACTATGGCTTTAGATTCGGAGATACTGAGGGAGACGGCCCTTTCTTCTCTGCTACTGCCTTACAGTTACTCCGTGAGGAATCCGCCTTGTCGGCTGCAGCCTTCCCGAGACGGGGGTTTAAAATGCAACGCGGTAAGAGTGCGCGGTGATTCTCTGTATAGCGGACATGAAGAACAGGTAAACAAGGATCCAGTGACGGCTGCTCATGAAAGAGAATCACTATACGTGCTTTTTTGGTGTCGAAGCTCGTAACTGATTTTTTCACGTTTGCGCTTAATCTTCTCGGTCTCCGGTCTTCTCCGCGATGACGAGCATTTCAAAATCTTCCGGAGTCAGTTTATCGTTTCGTGAGAAAGCACCCAGTTTTGCGCCGAAAATAGCTATCTTTTTGTACCCCAGGGTCTCCAAAAGCCAGGTTATTTCGCTGGGCACATAATAACGCTCGTTACAGTTGAGTTCTTTTTTGTTCCCCGCGTCGTCTTCGAATACCGTGGTATTGTGATCGCGAAACGTCATCAGATCAAAGGTGTTGCTCTTATAAGTCGCGTTACCCTCCTTGCCTTCGGAGGCGCAGAATTTTTCCACGGAATGATAAAGCGGGAACAATCCGTTCAAGGTCGTAAATATGAACTTCCCGGTAGCTTTCAGCGACCTGGTCGCGTTCTTGAGTATCTCGAAATTCATGTCATCGGTTTCCATCAACGGGAACCCGCCTTCGCACAGCATTAGTGCGAGATCGAATTCTCCCTGGAACGGAAGATTTCTCGCGTCACGTTGTTGAAAATCGATCTTCAACCCCTGTTTTCTCGCCTTTTCTTTCGCGCTCTTCAGCTGCGATTCGGACAGATCGATCCCGGTAACAGTGTAGCCCCGTTTTGCCAGTTCAACAGCGTGCCGGCCTGTACCGCAGCCGATATCGATGATTTTAACTGCTTTGTCGTGTCCTATTTCCTGCTCAATAAAATCACATTCGCCAATCGTTCCCTGCACAAAGACCTCTTCATCGTATTTCCGCGCGTAGTTTTCGAATAGCGATTCATACCATTGTTTCATGTCTGTTTTTCTCCTATCAAGCCCATACGCTATAGAGAAATTGAGTTATTTCAAACCTTAACTCCGCTCATTTAGGGAATACATCAACCCCCATCTTCGCTTCGAGCTCAGCGACTTTTCTTGGAATCTCAGAGATTACCTCCCGCGTCCCGTCGGTGAAGAGATACACCTTGGAGAATTCTTCAAGCAGGTCAGCAGGCGCGAACCTTTGGAGCAGCCCGGCCTTTTTGAGCTCCTTCTCGAGCTTACAGTAGCCGTAGAGGGCCAGGAAGGAGATGAAAAGATGTCCGAAGACGCTCTCATCATCCTGGAGATACATCCAGTCGGCGTTTAAGACGTTTTTATAGCTGTCAAACTGCGTCTCTACGCGCCCGCGCTGCTTGTACATCATGAAAATATCTTCTCCCACCCGATCCAAACTCGAGAGGATGAGGATCCTTCCCGCGTTTTTTCGCCCCTTTTCGAACTCCTCGCGGGTAATTTTACGCTCGTCAAGTCGTTTGTACAGTGTCTTCTCCTCTTCCATCCGCAGCACAGCGTCCTCGAATAGGTAGAGGAAATACGCCTCTTGCCGCTGCTTTCCATACCTGATCAGCCGTTCGTGGTAGAAGAAGTGCTGGGTGAGGTGAATACTTATCTCATAGAGCGCGCTGTTTCTCTTTGCAGGGAGAAGAAAGGCTATTTCGCGTTGAAGCAGAAACGCTACCACGTCCTCAGAGAAGAAGCCCCGGTCGAGGAAGAGGATCTTTTTATCGATATCAACTTCGCTGAGTGAGGTGGTGAGCGTGGTGATATCCTTCACTGAGCCCGGTAGCGCCCGAATCATGGTTGGCAGGCCGGTATCTACCGCGTAGAGGAGCGTAATCTGGATCTGTGGAAGGTAAAGGTGATCTTTATGGTAGCCCAGCTCGGCGAAATTAATGCCCGCAGACCGCGTGAAAACGACGCTCAGATCGTAGACGAACTGCCATCCGTTCCTCGCAAGCTCTCTGAAGATGACGCTCTGCCCACTCCGATCGGCACCCACATCTCGCAACACCGCGGCAAGCAGCTTCGGGCTGAGCCGCGGCGTGAGCTTATGCGGATCGTAGAGCCGCTCCCAGACGTTTTCTACCCGGTTCAAGGGCGTCATGCCCAGCATGCGGGTAATCGCGAGCGCGTAAATCTCCTGCCAGTACTCGTCAAAGCTTTCTCTGAGTAGGGGGAGGATATCACCCATCGCGTGATGGAGCAACAGGGCATTGCCGTACTGTCGTATGCTCTTTGGCTTGAAACTGGGGGTTTCACGTTCTCGTTTGATAAATCCCCGCTCCTTATCGATTTTACCGAGATAGACAGATCGTTTCCTTCTTTTCTTCGCTTCCTTATCCCAGACGGTAGTGGAGCGGTAAACGTAGTAGGAGTTTCCAAAGTGCTTTATTTCGATACCCCGCACACCATCTTCTCGCTTCTTTTGAACCCACTCATGGGCCCACGCTTCCATAATATACCCTATTAGGGCATAATATAAAAAGCCTGTGGTCCCTTCTCATAAGCCACCAGAAGGTGAATGCCAACGTGAGACTGCCCACTTATTGCGGGTTATTCCCTAAAGATGGAAGAGTAAGGTTCAAACGTAAAACAAGAGCATAGCTAACTAAATCGCTTCTGAATTGTACCGCCTTCTAACTATTGAATCACTTGTTACCGGGGCTAGTATTACTACCACTTCTCAGGAAACGGTAGAACAGAAAACCAGAGAAAAAGCTCAGAATTGGTTAATAGCAAATGCGGGGGGCAGGATTCGAACCCGCGAACCCCTGCGGGAGCAGATCTTGAGTCTGCCACCTTTGTCCACTCGGTAACCCCCGCTTCGTATGCTATATATTGATCCTACCTATCTATCCAAACTCAGCTAAACGATGATCGCCGCAGCCGACGCGATCTTCGAGAACCGCTCCACCGCTTCCCTGGCCACGGGTCCGCGAATCTCCGAGCCCTTCGGCATGCCTTTATCATCCACGATCACGGCCGCGTTATCCTCGAACTTCACCCGCAGCCCCGACGGCCGCCTGAACTCCTTTCGCTGGCGCACAATTACCGCTTTTACGATCTGCTTCTTGATCTCTGGCCTGCCTTTCTTCACCGAAACAATGACCACATCACCGATGCCCGCCTTCGGATACCGGTTCTTCACGCCGCGATACCCCTTCACCGCAATGATCTGCAGGACCTTCGCACCGGTGTTATCCACGCAGTCTAACCGCGCACCGGTCGGCAAAGCCCGCGGTATCTTCGCCTTTATCCCTTTCATTTTTCTTCGCGCTCCCTCGCTCGTTCGTTCTTATATTTCTTTCCCGTGGCAGGTTAAAAGCTTGAGTCGCGTGTGTGCGTGTGTGCGTGTGTGCGTGTGTGCGCACCTCACCGTTTCTCCACCACGACGAAGCTCTTGGTCTTGCTCAGCGGTCTGCATTCCGCGATCTTCACGATATCGCCCACCTTCGCATTGATGCAGGGCGGATTGTACGCGTGTATCTTCGACTGCCGCTTCTCGTAGCGATCATATTTCGCGATCTTCTTCAGGTACGAGCGCAGCACCACGACCGTCTTCGGCGCCTTATCGCTGACCACCTCACCCTCCAGGATCTGACCACGTACTGGCAAGGTCCCATGAAATGGGCAGTTGATATCGTCACATTCCTTCTCAGGTGCCTTCACATTGAGCCCTATGTCTCTCATTTCGCTTTCTGTTCCTCTACTATACACCCTCTCTTCTCTATTCCTTATCTACTTTTGACCAGAAAAGTACGAGTCGCGCGGACTGACCGACCTGTTCCGGAACCCGCCTGTTGTGGGACCTTACCGCTTCTTGATCCGGTCCTCAGGCCGTGCAACGAGTCGATCGCCCTTCACGCGCACGCGCACGCGCACGCCGCGGTCAAGCGTAAAAACAAACCAGTTACTCGCTTTCGAGACGCTTTTCTCCTCTTGCTGCGCAGTCTCAATGACGAGCATGTTGCGCGTCTCATTGACCACCGTTCCGCGCAAACCGACAAGTGTGCCATTCGTGCTCTCGTCCACCGCGATCTGCAATCCAATGAGCTCATGTTGCAGGAGATTACCGGGCCTGAGCTTCATCTATCTCGCTCTACGTACCGCACTCAATCCTCGCCCTCGAGGAAAAACCCCATCTCACGGAGTGCGTCCTTGGTCCCCTTCCTCTGATCGCCCTGCAACTCGATAACGCCTTCTTTCACCGTGCCGCCGCAGGCGAACTTCGATTTGAGCTCTTTCGAGAGTCCCTTCAGATCAACCTCCTTCCCATCGATCCCGTCGATTACCGTATTTACCTTCCCAAACTTCTTCCTTATTGTATAGACCCTAACGATTTGCTGCTCCTTAGCGATCTCTTTACAAATGCATAAATCAAGCGGCAATCCACACTTTTCGCAGATCTCCATGCAGCTTAGCTCCTCTTCGCTTTGCTCGCCCGCTTCACGTCAGCGCTTGCGACCGTTGCTGCTGCGCGCCGCTCCTCACTCTGGACTGTCTTAATCCGCGCGATCGTTCGTCGTATCTCACCCACTCGGCCGGGGTTGTCCGGCGAGCCACCGGTGGC
>DSCO01000020.1 GCA_011049045.1 Methanomicrobia archaeon
CCATCTGTCGCCGCGCGCTCGCTGACGAATTAGAGCCTGCAGACATCCCGGATAAACCGCTCGATGTCCTCGCACATCAACTCGCCGGATTGCTCCTGCTCAAGCGTCGCTGGAACTTTGACGAAGCGGTAACGTTATTCAGAAAGGCGTATCCGTATCGCGACCTGGAAGAGGACGAGCTTATCGGCGTACTCAGCTACATGCACGCGCGTATACCGCGTCTCCTCTGGTACTCGCCTGAAGACCGGGTCTTTCTGCGGCCGCAGCGGATAAAACCGCTCTACAGCTACTACTTCGAGCACCTCTCGATGATCCCGGAGGAACGCCATTTCCTCGTGATTGACGAGGATGACGTCCCGGTTGGCGTCCTGGATGAAGCCTTCGTGGCTGAGTACGGGAGCCCGGGCAACAAGTTCATCGAAGGCGGTCGTGCCTGGAAGATCCTGTACGTCTTCGGTGAGCGGCTGTACGTGAAGCAGGAAGAGGATCCCACCGGGGCCATTCCGAGCTGGGCCGGTGAGGAGATTCCCGTACCGTACACGATAGCCAACGAGGTGGGCACGATACGTCGGTTCGTGTCTGAGGAGCTCAGTTCAGCCATCGGAACACCCGTGGGCGATCTGCTCGCGCTGAAGCGCTATCCGGGTAGCCCGGAGACGCTCACCAGAGCACTGGACGAAGTCGCCCGGCAGGTGAAAAGCGGGTATCCCGTGCCTTCTGACGAGGTTCTCACCCTCGAACGCGGGAAAGACCAGATCATCCTGCAGTGCGCCTTTGGGCTCCGTGCAAATCGAACCCTGGCCATGCTCCTGGCTTCCGTGCTCTCTGACCGGCTCGGAACGCCCGTGGGGGTGCAGCAGGATCCGTACCGGATCGTCCTGAGGATCGCAGAGCCGGGCGTGGAGCTCGAGGAGGTTCGTGCGGTCCTCCTGGCTCTGGCGGCCGGTCCCATTGAGCCGCTCGCGAAGAGCGCGTTAGTTAGGAGCAGTTTGTTTAAGATGCGGTTCATCCACGTTGCGCGCCGGTTTGGTGCCATCGCCCCTGATGCCGCGCTGACCGAACTCGACCTGGCGCAAGTGATCGGGACTTTTGAGGATACTGCGGTCTTCACCGAGGCGCTGCGCGAAGCTGAGGATAAGGACGTGGATGTGCCGCTGACTGCGGCGCTCTTAAAACGGATCCATGCAGGTGAGCTGCAGATAGCAGTGCTCTATGGTGCTGAGCTCAGCCCGATCGGTGGCATTGGGGCATCGCTGAAACGCGGCTACGAGCTCATTCCACCCGAGCGAATGCACCGGGTTATCCATAAATACGTGAGCGCGCGGCTCATGGACGAGTCCCTTACTTTCGTCTGCACCGCATGCTGGCAGCATATCGCGATCCTGCGCGTGCATGATGTGGATCCTGCGCACCTACAGTGTCCAGACTGCGAGTCGCAGCGTATCGGTGCCCTGAACGTGGATGAGGGTGTGCTCCGTCGTGAACTGCGTAAACGGGCGGCTGGAACGCGCGAAAAAGCCGGTGGTAAACTGGTCTCGGACCTGACCACATCGGCCGACCTGATTGCCCGGTACGGCAAGGCCGCTTTGCTTGCGCTCGCGGGCCGAGGGCTCGGTGCAGATGATGCCGCAGAACTGCTGAAGCAGGAGAGCGAAGAGAACGAGCACCTGGTCGAGCTGATCATCAGTGCGGAGAAGGCGGTCCTGAAACGGCGGTTTCATCGGTCCGGGTGGCGAACAGCGAGCAGATCGCAAGCGCAACCGCTCGAAAACGCGGAGCGGATACCGGAGGATGCACGCCAGCAGTCGGACCGTTAGCCCGTCACGCACGGCGGTCGGTATATCACGTTCTTCGCGCCTGCCGCCCCGTTCACCCGTGCTTCAGATGCACGTCCATCTGCGGGAACGGTATTTCCACGCCCTCACGCCGGTACGCCTCGAGCATGCCCTTCCTCAGGTCGAGCGTGACCGTCCACCAGTCCGCGGTCTTCGTCCAAGCGCGGAGTTGCAGGTTCACGGCCGAATCGGCAAGCTCAAGAAGAGCAACCATCGGTGCAGGATCATCGAGTACCAGCGTATGATCCTTCATCAGCGCCAGCGCGATCGGAATCGCTTTGTCCAGGTCGGTTGCGTAACTGACACTGACATCGACCTCCACCCGTCTCGTGGGCATGCGCGTGAAATTGACGATCGGACTGCCCCAGACGAGCTTGTTCGGAATAATGACCAATTTGTTATCTAACGTCCGGAGCTCGGTGGCCATCATGCCGACCGCACTCACTATCCCCGTCTGTCCATTTGTGGTAACCACCTCATCCTTATCTATCGGCCGCAGTGCAGCCAGCCAGATGCCCGCGAAGATATTTGTCAGGGTGTCCTGCAGGCCAAAGCCCAGGACCAGGCCGATGACCGCCGAAAGCCCGAGCACCACCGAACTGACGCTGATGCCCAGCGCGCGCACCGCCAGCAGTATCACGACCACGTAGAGCAGAACGCTGAACAGCCGTCCAAGGAACTCAACAATCAGCTCCGGTAGTTTCGTCTTTGCCAGTTCACTCTTGAATACCCCGATAACGATCCTCGTGCACAGCCACCCGATGACGAGGACCGCGATCGCCATAATCAGCTGCATGAGCGTGATCTCCGTGTACGGAATAGTCTGCCCCAGGGGTATCATCGTGTTCGGCACCCACCTACCTCTGCAAGAGTGGGTATAATTCTTACGCTCATAAATAAATAACCTAAACTCTTCTTTTTAACCCATAAGGACTCGCCCGAGAGGTCATCAGCACAGCATGGGTGGTCGCGAATCGCCCTTTCATCGCCGAGCGATGCCTGTTCATCCTTTTTGCGCATATTTATC
>DSCO01000021.1 GCA_011049045.1 Methanomicrobia archaeon
AAATATGCGCAAAAAGGATGAACAGGCATCGCTCGGCGATGAAAGGGCGATTCGCGACCACCCATGCTGTGCTGATGACCTCTCGGGCGAGACCTTATGGGTTAAAAAGAAGAGTTTAGGTAAAGTATTACGGTTTTCTCTTTTCCGCAACGGTCGCTCGCCACGCTCAGGCCCAATATCCCGTTACGAGCAGCCCTTGCTCTTCGAGCCAGGGCGTGCCGTAGCGAAGCAGAAGCGGCGCGATCGAAGCAGTGACGATGAGGTTACCGATGAGCCAGCCAGTGAAGATGCTCGTGACCTCTGACCACAATACGAGTCCACCGAGTGCGAGCGTCGAAGCGCCCCAGGCAGCACCGACACTGTTATTGAGCAGCCACCCGAAGCTGATAAAGACTGCAAAATCGCGCTTCGTTCGCAAGCCAACATCGGCATTGAACGCTTTAAACGCAGTCAGGGGTATCAGCACCTGCCAGACATCCGCCAGCGACCAGTAAAGATTGACCCCTAAGGGCATGCCGCCGAGCCAGCCTGCGCCTAGGATACAGCCAAGATACGCGGCGAGCACTCCCCAGCCGCCGAACCACAGTGCGAAGACGATCATGAAGGCCATGGAAAAGTACAAGCCCGAGCAGCCGAGCCCGATGGGGCGGGCGATAACGCCAAACCGTGCCAGGAGCGTATTGATCAGCACAAGTGCCGGAAAGATCGCCAGATAGGTGCGGAGCGCGCGTTTTTTTTTTGCCGTTTTTTTCCCCTTTCATCGCCGCGATAGCTCGCTCAGTTCATCATTTCTGCTGCTTCACCTTAAAACTCAGCGCTACGGATCTCTGGTGCCTCACGCCACGAGTTGTATCGTGTACACGATACCCAGATACTCGTCCCCGGCATAGAGCGGTGCGACGACGAACCTGCCCATCTTGCCTTCGACCAGAGGGGCCTCGAACGAAGTCGCCTCACGCGCTTCGATTGCCACAACGAGCCGCTCACTCGCTGGTGTCCGTCCGGTACGGCAATCAAAATCGCTAAGGCTGTTCGCTTCAGGGTAGCCGAACCGGCTAATGCACGACGCATCTGCCCATTGGATCGCGTAGAGTCCGGGATTTGCCGCGTAAAACTGCTGCAGGATACTGAGCGTCTTGTTCCTGTCCTCTGCGGCTATCGCATGCGGCAACTCCTCGTTCTGCGTCAGCGCGTTAAGCGCGGCCTCCGTGGTGAGCAAACCCAGTTCAGACAGGCCACGGTGCACCGCCGACGCGTCACCTGCCACCACCTGGGTCACAACCACACGCCAGTCCGTGCCGTGGAGCCCCACCGTCATCCAGTAAGCGCTCTTCTCGACCGATACGCTCATGCCACGCCCGAGGAACGTGTAGCTCCCGGTGCCCGAAGCGTTGGCCGCGATCTCCGCGCCCAGTGCCAGTAGCTCAGGGAACGGCTCGTACAATGGATCGGTAAAGAGGTTCCGGCCTATCTCCTCCACGTCGGGATCATACAGGATGAGCCCGTCCGGCTGCATGACCCAGACATCAACCGGGAAGCCCTGCACCTCCGGCTCGATGAGCGTCGCGAGCAGCGATCCAGGGCGAACGAGCATGCTGACCGAGCCACTCAATTCACCACCAGGTGCGAAGATGGGCCATTGAAGAGCAGCGGCATCGAAACCCTCCACCGCACGGAACGCCAGGCTCAGCACCGGTTCCTGCATCTCATGCAGCCGGATTACCTGCTCCTGATCACTGATATCCGAGCCCTCGAACTCGCGGTACGCTTCCGGTTCCACCGCTACCATCGTGCCGTTCAGATCAACGGTGCAGCAATCGATCGCGTACGGGTGTTTGTCGCACAGCTCGTTCAGGATGGCACGCGTCTCGGCACTATCGAGACCTGTGTGAGCGAGATGCTCGGCTGCGGCTGCGAGATCCGTATCCCTTCGATCCAGAGCCGTCTGGATGGCTGATTGAAGCGTGAGTAATACCAGCGGCACGTCAGCTTCCGGAAGTGGAGCACCAACGATGAGATCAAGATCTCCTAACGACTCATTGAGCGTAAGCACCGCCCAGCCTTCGGGCGCTGCGTGACAGAAGATGACCATCCGTTCGCCCCAATAAGCCGAAGGGATGGGCAGTTCGTACCTCCCCCGGGCATCCGTGGTGGTGTTCGCCACCGTTTCGCCGAGCGGGGGCAGATACGCGAACCGGGGCTGCTCGTATGTAAAAAGCGCGACTTCTGCACTCGACACCGCTTCTCCCGTCAAATACGTGGTGACGGTGCCCGAGATCGTGAGCGTCGTCTCCTCAGGTTGGATGCACCCATCGGTCATTCCTGCGAGTACCAGCAGGCAGAGTCCCAGCGTTACCCGTTGCGTGCGCATCTCAACCACCCCGATACCCTTTAATGCCGCGGTACTTATAGCACCTTCGCAGCAGGTCTTTGTTACTCATTGCATCGAATCGCTCTCGATTCTTTACTGCAAATCGCTCGTGCCACAGCGCAGAACACGTGGAAAACACCATAAGGATTATTAGATTGGACGATGAAGACTCACCTATGACCGCTGCTGTACGCACGCGCACCTGCGGTTCGAAACGCCTGGTGCGCAACGTTTTGCTGTTCTTCGTGCTGACGCTCATCAACGCGCTGCTCGTTCGCTATGGCGAGCTCTTCAAGCCCGGCGAGTTCGGCCTGTCCGGTATCTATCTCGCCGTTGGTGTCATGATCGCATTCGGGCTCTGGTTCGGGCTCTGGGGCGTACTGGCCGCTTTTGCCGGCTATATGCTCGGTGCCAGCCTACCTGCAGGCGTGCCTGCTACGGTCGGTATCGCGCTCAGTCTGGCAGATCTCATACAGGTGCTGATACCGGTACTTGCGTTCCAGCTATTCGCCGCCGATGCGGCGCTGCGCAGCCGGCAAGATCTTCAGGTCTTTCTCGCCTTCGGCTGGTTCCTCAACAATCTGCTCGGCGCACTTATCGGCTCGGGTGCCGTTCTTCTCTTCGGAGTCATTACGCCTGAGTTCTTTCTCACGAGCTTCTTCGACTGGCTCATCAGTAACCTGATCGTGACCCTGATCGTAACGATCGCTCTGCTGAGACTGGGAACGCCATTCGTACGATCCGCAGGCCTCTTTGTGGAACGGTACTGGTGCTGAATATCCTCGCTTCTCTTCTTTTTGCGGGACACTGAAATGCGACGTGAACCACACACAGTGCTCAAACCGAACGTATTTATGTTCCCCGGGACTTTCTAACCTTCTAGAAGTGGCGGGTGAGGTGGTCGATGGAGAATAAAATTGCACTTGTTATCGGCGTTCTCATGTTTGTGCTCATTGCAATTACTGGTTCCGGGTGTCTTTCCACACGTGAGCCGACGCCCACAGACCTGACGTACCTGACTGAGCAGTATCCGCCGTTTAATTACGAGAAGGACGGCCAGCTTCAGGGTATTGCGGTTGAGCTCCTCGAGGCGATCACAGCAACGATGGGCAACGGGATCACGGAAGACGCGATACGCCTGACGCCATGGACCGGCGGCTACCAGACCGCGCTGAATCAAACCAATACGGTTCTCTTCTCCACCGCTCGACTGCCGGAACGCGAAACATCGTTCAAGTGGGTGGGCCCCATTTACACCGGGCAGAAGGTACTCTTTGCCAGGCGAGACCGTGAGATAAGCATCAACCATCCCGCGGATCTCGCGGGCTATACCATCGGAGTGATTACCGACGACGCTGCCATACCGCAACTGCTTGCGCTCGGCGTGACGAGCGATCAACTGTTGGCCGATCCCGATCCTGTGGTCATCATGACCAAACTGGAGCAGGGCGAGCTCGATCTCTGGTGCTATGGCGAAGAAGCCGGTAATTATATCGCCGAAGAGCAAACCGGGCGGTACGGATACTTCAAGGTCGTGTACACGCTCCAGGAATATAAGCTCTACTACGCGTTCAACAGAGAAACACCCGATACGGTCATTGAGTCCTTTCAGGAGGCACTTGACCGCGTAAAGGCGCGGGAAGACGCAGGAGGGTTGAGTCAGTATGAGCGAATTGTAGCTCGGTACATACCCGCCTCAGGCCTTGGCAAGTATACGTATCTTACCGAGGAGTTCCCGCCGCTGAACTACAAGGAGGGCGGCGAGCTTAAGGGCGTGGCCGTTGACCTGCTGTACGCGATCTTCATGCGGCTGAATGTCGGGCTCACGCGCGCGGATGTTCGGTTCGTGCCCTGGTCAGAAGCGTATCAGGCAGGGCGCGGCAACAACACCACCGTTGTCTTTTCGATGGCTCGGGTGCCCGAACGGGAAGAGCTGTTCCGGTGGGCCGGCCCCTTTGTCAAGGGCGATATCGTGCTCTTCGCCCCGAGGAGTCGGAACATCACGATTGCGACCGCAGCGGACCTGAAGAACTACCGAATCGGAGCGATTGCGAATACCAGTTCTATCCCACTGCTGCTCGCCCTGGGCGTTGCTGAAGAGCAGCTCGTGCTCAATGACTCTGCGGCGGTGCTGATAGCGCAGCTCGAGCGCGGTGAGTTCGATCTCTGGTCTACGGGCGAGTTCTCGGGCCGGTATCTCATCACCAAATACGCAGCGCAGCCGGATGATCTCGAGCGAGTCTATACCCTGCACACGAACGAGTATTACTTTGCGTTCAGCCGCGACACGTCCGATACACTCGTTACCGCATTCCAGCAGGCGCTGGAAGATATCCGGCTGGAGAAGGACGCGCAGGGCGTCAGTGAGTACGAACGGATACTCTACCGGTATCTTGAGGTTGAATGCGTCGCGCAACCGTTAAGCGACGAGGCGGTTATGCAGCTCGTCAACCTCACTGCTACGGCGATCGAGACGGACGTTCACGGGACGTTCCAGGAAATCAACCTTGGCGAAGATCCCTACAAGAACCGAACTCATCAAGAGCTCTACATCTTCGTGTACGATACGAACGTCACTATGGTCGCGCACGCCGACAATATCAAGCTTGTGGGCGTGAACTTTTGCGGCAAAACGGATGTCACCGGCAAGCCCTTCAGGGACGAGATCGTCGCTGGAGCGCTCCAGAACGGCTCGGGCTGGGTCGAGTACCTCTATATCAATCCGGTAGAAACCGGGCTCTATCTCAAGAAGACCTACTATCAACTGGTCCGGGGAAGCGATGGCCAGCAGTACGTGATCTGCTGTGGCATATATAAGCGGTGTAGCTAGAAGCGATGCATCTGAAACTGCTCCGACTGCTGCTGGTGCATGCAGTCTCATCACACGCGGACGGAGCAGCACGGCTCAAATGAGATACATGTCCTCCGCTTCCCGCAGGAGCCCGTCCCGGAACTGGGGGTGCGCGATATTGATGATCTCCAGCGCGCGTTCACGCGTCGATTTCCCTTTCAGGTCGACCACACCGTACTCGGTTACCAGGTAGTGGGTATCCATCCGTGGTGTGGTGACCATCGTGCCGGGTTTGAACCGCGGCACGATCCGTGAGACCGTGCCGTTCTTCGCGGTTGAATAGAAGGTCAGGATGGACTTCCCGCCGCGCGCCTGGAACGCACCCCGGACGAAATCGAGCTGCCCGCCCGTGCCGCTAAACTGCGCACCTGCGAGGAATTCCGCATTGCACTGCCCGAGCAGGTCCACCTCGAGGATCGAATTGATCGAGATCATGTTGTCATTCTGCGCGATGACGGACGGGTCGAGCACGTAGGAGGCAGGATAACTCTCCATGCTCGGATTGTCGTTCATGAACTCATACATCTTCTTCGTGCCATGTGCGATAGTAAAGACCGTCTTGCGCGGATGCAGGGTCTTCTTGCGCCCGGTGATCACGCCTTCCTCGATCAGCTCGACCATGCCCGGCACCAGAAGCTCACTATGGATCCCGAGATCCTCATGCCCCTCTAGGTACCGGGCTACGGCGTTGGGAATGCCGCCGATGCCCAACTGGATCGTCGCGCCATCGGGCACCAGCTCGGCAATGGCCTCACCAATTGCCTGATCCTCCGGCTTCGGCTCGGGTAGTGGCAGCTCCAGCAGCGGAACGTGGTTCTCCACGATCGCATCCACCTCGGAGATGTGGATGAGCGAATCGCCGAAGACGCGCGGCATGTGCTCGTTCACCTCCACGATGAGCCGTTTGCAGTGCCGTGCTGCGGTGGAGGTGAAGTCGTTCGCGGTTCCAAAGCTGAAGTAGCCCGCTTTGTCCATGGGCGAGACGGTCGTGATGGTCACATCGATCTCCATATAATCGCGGATGAGGCGCGGCACCTGGTGGAAGTACACGGGCACGAAATAGTTCAACCCCACCCTGACCATCGGGCGGTCAGAGCCGCTCACGAACCATGAATACGCCTGGATGCAGTCACAGAGATCAGGTGCGAAGACCGTTTCCGCAACGTGCTTCTGCGGATTGAAGGAATAAATCTTGAGCTCTTTCAGCTCCTCTGCCCGCACTCGATCAGCGATCGCGGCAAGCAGCGCCGGCGGCTCGGCGGTCGTCAAGCCGTGGACAATGGTGCTGCCATTCTCGATACTCGCCACAGCCTTATCTGGCGTGGTCAACTTCTGCCGGTACTCCGTGGTATAGATACTCATAGCTGAGCGAATCCACCTCCCTTACTCCCTTCCTTCCGTTCCTTCTCAGTGACTACTTAGAATGTTCATGCTCTACTGTTAAAACCTGCGGCGGTACGTGAAGAACGGTGATCCGCTGCGAGGAGAACGAAAACTTACGTTCATAGTAGTTCAGAGATAATAGGGAACGCAAAGGTGGTGAAAGATGGAGATCCAGGCACAACGGATTGAAGGTATTCTGATCCTATCGCTCGACGGCCGGCTCGACGCGTTTGGCGCGGAGCACCTGGACGCGGCGTTGAACTCGCACCTCACTGAAGATGACAGAGCGGTCGTTATTGACCTGGCGAACGTCCCCTATTTGAGCAGTGGCGGCATTCGCACACTCATTGCGACCGAAAAGCGGTTGAAGCCACGGGGCGGCGGCATTCAGCTCTGCTGCGTCCAATCATATCCGCTCAAGGTGCTTGCGATGGCCGGTTTCGACCAGTTCTTCACCTGTCATACGACGCAGGAGGTCGCACTTGCACACGCGCGTGCGCTCATACGCTCGATGGGCACGGTGGCGGACTGGGATCGCTTGCCCTCGTACACCCTCGATGGCACGCGTTTATCCGTTTTTGAGCGCTCGCAGGAGCCAGCCGTGCTGAAGATCACCAGCGACATCTCAAAAGTCCTCTATGCGCGGTTGGGTGATGAAGATATCTGCACGCGCCGGTTCTCAGAGACTGAGTACTCGATCGGGCTCGGTGCGTTGGGCGGGAGCGTTACGGAGTGCGCGCCTTATCTTGGCGAGATGATCACGATCGGCGGCACAATGGTCTGGCTGCCGACCGACGGGCATGATACGCCCGATTTCCTCATTCCGAAACGGGACACCGGCGAGGTCACCATTTACACCGGCTTCAACGTCGCGCTCGACGGCACCTTTAACGATATCATCGTGATGGAGCGTGAGAGCGGGTTACCACTCAGCATCAGCGAGCTCTATGCGGCGGTCTTCGCCTTCGCACGCGAGCACCGGCCGAACTTCAAGGGGCTGGTCAGCATCGCGCTCTGGGCTGATCTCGACGCGCTCTACAGCTCAGGGGTGAAGATCTCGCCCATCAAAAAGTTCACACCCGCGAACCGCGAGATGATCATGCACCCGGACAACATCAACACCTGGATGGCTATCGCAACCGACCCCCGGTATCAGGGCGAGACGATGGTGAGCTTCGGGGTGGGGCTCGATCTGCAGTCTGAGCTCTCCGCATATGATCAGGACGGCATCAACGCGCTCTTCTATGTGCACCCGGCGAATATCGGTACTCAGAAGCTGCTGCTCCATAATCACGGGGTGATCTTCAAGCACCGCCCGCGGGCGCGGAGCGCGAATCTGGACGCGGAGATCAAACGAATCGTAACCGAGGGCGAGTTCCTCGATATGCGCCATCTCCTCGACACCACGAGCGTTACCCGCGCCCTTATCGGTGTCTCGTATATCACGGACATCGTCTTCGAGTAGGCGCGCTCCGGTATAGTTCAAGATCCTTCTGCGGCTGCGTGAGCAGGAGCTCACCACCTGAGTAGCGGTTGATGAACGTTTCGCACAGATACCCCAGCGTACGCCACCTAAGGGTTAACTTGCGGCGTTTGGGTTCTTGACTCACTATCCACTTTCAGCGATACACACCAATTCTGCTCTTAGCTATCGGTGTCAGCGAACGAAGTATCAATCAGAGCTTATATTTCCGCTTGATATTCTCTTCAGCGGCCTTCAATATTTCGCTTTGGCTCGCATAGAGAAACAATTGATTTATGGTGCCCCCCAAATCACCATCCACTTTTTGGTCTATAAATCGACCATCTGGATCATTTTTCATATGTTTGCCACCTCCTGTATATAATAGTTTTGTAAACGTAATATATAATACTAATGGGCATAGTTCTTAGCCAATACTTACAAAAATTGTTGTTATTAATAACTCTCGTTTAAATTTTGGTGAACAGCATGGTGGTGATTGTGATGTTTCCGTAGCATTCTAGATTTTATAATGACAATATACATCGTAACACCTATTTTGAAGCGATTAACATCAGGATCGAAGCAGCTCAAGCAGGTCCTAAAATAACAGCGGAGCTAATATCTGGTGGCTTCTTTGCCGGTTCTGCCAGGGTCCGATCACGATCAGTTACTGGCGCTTCCGACGGGCTGGTGAACCACGCGCACATTGCCCATGCTGAGCAATGAAACGCTCCAGTGGGTAATTACAGTTGTTCCGAACTGGGCGAGTTCCGAACAACAGAGGTAGTTACAACAATTCCAACTGCTGCGTCACCTTGTCAAGCTCATCCGCACGTGCCGGGCCGATACCGAGCGCGGTAACGGTCCCCGGCGGTATCTCGGTCAGACCAGCGTCCTCGACGATCGCACACGGCAGTCCCATCTTCTCTGCGTCGTCCCGTACCCGGTACAGCGCGGGAAGACCGGGCACTTTGAGTGCCACCTTCTTCTGCCCCTGCTCTTTCCATTTCTTACGGTCGTGCAGCGGAGCGCGCTCATAGCTGAGAATAGCCGCGTGTGCAGCCTGCACGGCAGCCTTGCCCTTCGAGAGCTTCAGATCAGCCCGGAGGACAATACACTGCTTGTATTCTCGCTCTGTTTTCTCGACCATTCTATGCTCGTTGCTCTCAGCTCCCCCCGTTCAAGGATTTCTATCGTAAAGGAGTAACGGGGAAAGCTTGGTTGCTAGTGGTTTAGCTAGCTAAAGAAAGGCCCTAGAAATAAAAGCATCTAAGGTTTAGGTTAATAGACTGGTACTCGAAGAGCGCATCACATGAAGCTGGAAAAGAAGTATATACCGGAGATCGTGGAGAAGAAGTGGCTGGAGACCTGGGAAGACGCACTGTATTATTTTGATGAAGCTTCTGATCGCCCACCGTATATCATCGATACGCCGCCACCGTACCCGACGGGCGATTTCCACGTTGGTAACGCACTGAACTGGTGTTATATTGATTTTATCGCACGCTACAAACGCATGCGCGGCTATAACGTGATGTTCCCCCAGGGCTGGGACTGCCATGGGCTGCCGACCGAGGTGAAGGTGGAGGAGCGGCACGGGATCTCCAAGCGGCAGATCGACAAGCAGCGGTTCAGAGAGCTCTGCAAGCAATTGACGCGTGAGAACATCGCGCAGATGAAGGGCATGATGCAGAAACTCGGGATGTCCATCGATTGGAGCCGCGAGTTCGTCACGATGGAAGACCGGTACAAGCGGTATACGCAGCTCTCGTTCCTGCGCATGTACCGTAACGGGCTGATCTACCAGGCTGAGCATCCCGTGAACTGGTGCCCGCGTTGCGAGACCGCAATTGCATTCGCGGAGGTCGAGTACGAGGATCGCAACGCGACGTTGCATTATATACGCTTCAAAACGGTTGATACCGGTAAAGAGCCGGGATATGTCGAGATCGCAACGACACGACCGGAACTGCTGTCGAGCTGTGTCGCGGTGGCCGTGCATCCGGACGACGAGCGGTACCGGTACATCGCGGGCAAGGAGCTGGTCGTGCCGATATTCGAGCACCTCGTTACGGTCTATGAGGATGAGAGCGTCGATCCTGCGTTCGGCACCGGCGTGGTGATGATCTGCACGTTTGGTGACCGTCAGGACGTGCGCTGGTGGAAGGAGCACAACCTGCCCTTAATCACGTCTATTGATGAGCAGGGCCGGATGACTGAGGCGGCACGTGGGTACACCGGTCTCACCACCACCCAATGCAAAGAGGCGATCATCGAGGATTTGAAGGCCCAGGGCCTTTACAAGAGCCAGGAACCGCTGAGACAGAACGTGGGCGTATGCTGGCGCTGTAAGACGCCGATTGAGATCATCTCGACCCGGCAGTGGTTCGTACGCGTCTTGCACGAGGAGATAAAGAACGCGTCCAAGCAGATCTCCTGGTACCCGGAGCATTTCGCCGTTCGGCTCAGGAACTGGGTTGACTCGATGGAGTGGGACTGGTGCATCTCGCGGCAGCGGATCTTCAGTGTGCCTATCCCGGTCTGGTACTGCAAGCGCTGTGGCACCACACAGGTGGCGGCCAAGGATGACGTGCCCGTAGACCCTACGACCAGCAGTCCGAAAGAGCCCTGCAGCAACTGTGGCGGCACGGAGTTCGTGGGCGAGGAGGACGTTCTGGACACCTGGATGGACTCATCACTGAGTGCGCTCTGGGTCGCGGGCTGGGATCTCAATGCCGAGGAGCCCTCCGCGCTCGCGTTCCCCGTCGCGCTCCGACCACAGGGGCACGACATCATTCGCACGTGGGCATTCTACACCATTCTGCGCTCGCTTGCGCTCGCCAGGACCTTCCCCTGGCATACTATTCTGATCAATGGCATGGTGCTTGGCGAGGACGGTTACAAGATGAGCAAGTCGCGGAACAACTTCATATCACCCGACGAGGTCATTCGGGAGCACGGCGCGGACGTCTTCAGGCAGTGGGCCGCGATCGGCGGTGCGGTCGGCTCGGATGTGCAGTTCCGCTGGAAAGACATCGTGGCTGCGAGCAAGTTCATGCAGAAGCTCTGGAACATACTCCGGTTCGCACTGCTGCATCTCGAGGGGTACAATCCCGGGACGGGCTCAGTCGAGCTCCGTGTGGTTGACATCTGGCTGCTCACGAAGTTGAACAAGCTCGTGCAGTCAGTGACGGCGGCGATGGAGACCTACAAGTTCGACGAGGCACTGAAGGAAATACGCGCGTTCACCTGGAATACGCTCGCCGACGACTACATCGAGCTGGCTAAATCAAGGCTCTATGGCCGTGGCGGCGATGCGGGCGCGGAATCAGCAAAGTACGCGTTGTATACGACGCTCGTGACGCTCAACAAGTTGCTTGCACCGTTTGCGCCGTTCTTCGCCGAAGAGATGCACGCGTATATCGGGAACGGCGGCAGCGTGCACCGCGCGCAATGGCCTGAACCCGTTTCAGAGGAGATCGACGCCGATGCGGAGGCACAGGGCGATCTCATCGCCGATATCGTCCGCGCAGTTCGCCACTTCAAGTCGGAGCAGGGTATCGCGTTAAATGCGCCGCTGGGCAGCCTGCGAATTTACGGCGCACACGTGGACACTGAGGACATCGAGAATGCTACAGCAACACCGGTGGAGCTCGTCGAGCGGGCGGAGACAGGCGAAGTTGCGGGCACGGTGCTCGATGTCCGGGACACGCAGGTTGAGTTACTTAAGGCGTAATCAGTAACAATAAAGGGAGTACGAGATGGCAAAAGGCAAGACGGCGAAGAAGGGCAAGCGCGAGGGGAAGAAAGAAGGCGGAAGCAGGGGCGAAGAACGCGGTCTCATGTCCTCCGCAGGCTTGATGCGGTACTACGACGTTGAGGAATCCGCGGTAAAGATGTCCCCGAAGGTGATCCTGATCCTTGGTGTTGCGATTGGCGTGGTCATCATCGGGTTGGAGTTCTATTTTGGCGTCTGGCCAACCTGAGTGAGTGAAGTGAGGACGGGAACGCATGCAGCAGCGTAGCGCCGGAATGGTGGACATCAGCGCCAAGGGTAACCTCGTGCGTACCGCAATCGCGTCGGGCACGATTTACCTGGATCCGAGCACGATCGAGAAGATCCAACGTGGCACGACCCGAAAAACGAATGTGCTCGGCTGTGCTGAGATCGCGGCGATACTTGCCGTAAAGAAGACGCCCGAAGCCATTCCGCTCTGTCACCAGATAAATATCGAGCAGGTGATCGTGGAATTTATCGTGCGCACGGACCATATTAGCGCCTCTGTATCGGTCAAATCAGTCGGCAAGACGGGCGTGGAGATGGACGCGCTCCATGGACTCGCCATTGCACTCCTGACCATCTGGGACATGGTGAAAGCGGAGGAGAAGGACGAAACGGGCAATTACCCCCATACTCGGATCCACGACATTCGGGTCGAGAAGAAGGAAAAACGGACAGTTTAGCGTTGCAGACGTGGGGATTTGCTAACGGAACTGATGATACGTATATCGCACATGCACTATTGTCACCCCCCTGATGAGTCACAGCTCCCGGGGGCCTCGTCGACGCGTAGAGAGACGTCAGAATGGACAAAACGAGCGCGCACGCGTCATGCTAGTGTAATGTGACTCCGAAGATGCGCTCGAAATTACGCTCGATCGCATCGTCCACGGTTTCGAGCGAGAGCTTCTGCTGTCGCGCAATCTCTTCGTATACCACCGTAACATTCTGTGGCACGTTCCGCTCATTCTCAGTTGTCGCGAGATACGGCGCATCAGTCTCAGTGAGTAATGCGGACAGCGGTAGCCGCTTCGCTACCTTCTTCATGCTCTTGCTTCGTACGATCGAGGTCGGGAGCGAGACGTAGTAGCCTTCCTCGCTGATCTCATCCGCAACGGCGGGCTTGCCGGTGAAGCAGTGGAAGATCGCGCTTTTCACGTCCTCGTCTCGGATCATCTTTAACCCCTCCTCGATTGCCTCACTGCCCGTACCGCGGAGGTGCAGCACCACCGGCAGCTGCAGCTCATGCGCCAGCCCGAGGAACTCCACAAAAACCGCCTTCGTTCGCTTCACCTTCAGCGGATCCTTCACCCAGTAGTAATCGAGTCCGATCTCGCCGATACCTACGATTGCGCGCCGGTGCGCACTGATGAATTCCGCGTACCGCTCGATCTCCTGGTCAGTTCTATCATCCACATAGATCGGATGCAACCCGAGCGTTAGAAAGATGAATCCGGGATGCGCCGCAGCAAGCTCCAATGCCTTCGGCGCGGCTGCGGGCCCGGCGCCACAGATCACCACGCCACTGAGGACGCGCTTCGCTTCTTCAATCACCTGCGCACGATCCGAATCGTACTCAGCCATCGTCAAATGGCAGTGGATATCAATAATTTTGACCACCTCAAACCATGCACCCGGTATCGTGGTAATAATCCGTTACGTTAGTTAGTTACCACGGGACGGTAAAGATGCGGTCTGTGCATGCAAGGCGGAAAGAGCTCTTACTTCAGTCCCAACTCAGACCGCTGGAGCATGAGTAGATCTTCCGTACTGAGTTTCTCGCCCTCTTTAAACCGCTCGTAAATGCCTTTCGCCTTCTTACGCGCTTCTAACCGCTCGCGGAAACTCCAATCTTCACGTATCTTCCGGCGCAGCCCGGTGATCACGCGGTCGAAGTCCTTCATGTCTCTGAGATACCGGATATACAACTTGTGCGCCTCATCCGCTTCTTCCTGCGCATCCAGGAACAGCCGGTGCGCCTCATCTGCCTTCTCACGGATACGATCAGCCTCCTTGAAGTGCTCAATCATCTTATCGTGGCTCTCGTGCGACAATTTCACGTACTCAATCACCTCTTCATGGCACTGGTCAGATTCCTTGCGGTAGGTCTGCGCTTTCTTCAGCAATTCCGCCAGTTTCTTGTCCTTCTCCAGCTCGTCCTCCATACGCTCGAACTCACGCCGCAGCTCCGTGATCTTCGCGACCAGTTTCCGCTCCTGATCCTTGCTCATCACTTCCACCTGCTGCCGCAGCTCCAGCTCCTCGATGCGTCCTCGCAACTGCTCAAAAGCCTGGATGCTCGCCAGATCGTTCCGTTTCCGCTGCTTCTCTACTTGCTGATAATAGCTCGACGCCTTGCGGTTCAATTCACCCCGCTTTGTCTTCCTCTCCGCGATCAGCTTCTCATATTCCTCGCGCTGTTGCTTGTACGCTTTCGCCTGCTCCACGGCCTGCTTGATGCGGGCATTCAAATCATCACGTAATTCCGCCCACTTACTGGCCTCGGCATTCAACTCAGTCCGCCGTAATTTATACGCCTCCGCCTTCTTTATAATCTCCGATCTCCGTTCCTCAAGCTCCTCTAGCATCCCTAACTATATCTCTCCCGGTATTCTTTATAAATACTCGCTGATTTGTATCGCGGGGAATGCGTACGCATTCTTACCATCAAAGCAGTACCTCGCATCCTGATACCCGCTTCGTAATTCCTTCACGGCTTCTTGTATCTTCTCCACAGCAACGTTCTCCATCACCGCGCGTGCTATGAGCGACGCAACCTCTCCCATCTCCGATTCCTTCATGCCCAGCATCGTCAATTCCTGCACGCCCAGCCGGACGCCCGAGGGCCTGTCGGGATTTTTGTCCGTGGGCAGGAGGTTCTTATTGATAATGATATTGGCACGTTCCAGATGCTCTGCTACGGCCGCGCCACCGCCGAGCTTGAGTGCGTTGATGGCTATCTGATGCGATTCGGTGAAACCCTTATGCTCACAGAGCACCTCAAATCCCGCCTCGTAGAGTGCTCCTGCCAGAGCCTTCGCATTCGCCACCGTCTGCGCCGCGTATGCCTCGCCGAACTCCAGCATTTCGGCCAACGAGACCGCCAGACCGGCAACATGATGGAGATGATGGTTGCTCACCGTGCCGGGGAAAACGGCCCCGTCTATCCGCTGCTTGAGCTCCTCTTTACAGAGTATGAGTGCGCCCTGGGGGCCCGGGAAGGTCTTATGCGTGCTGCTCGCCACCACGTCCGCGCCTTCGCGCAGCGGATCCTGGAACTTTTTGCCCGCGATCAACCCGAACACGTGCGAGCCATCGTATACGATCCGTGCACCCAGCTCGTCTGCAGCTTCACGCGCCGCAGCAACGGGATGCGGGAAGAGGAAGAGGCTGGCACCAAAGAGTAAGAGCTTGGGCTTCTTCTCCCGTATCTTCTTCACCATCAGCTCGGTATCAATATTCATCTCGTGCGCATCAAAGGGGAAGGTGAACAGCTCGAGATCACGCATCCCCGGTATGGATACCTTCGAATGACTGATATGGCCGCCGTTCGGTACGGACAGGGCCATCATGCGGTCACGCGGCGCGGTCAGCGCAAAGAGTGCTGCGATATTCGCGGTCACTCCTGAGATCGGCTTCACGTTCACGTGCTCTGCAGCAAACAGTGCTCGCGCCAGGGTGATCGCCTTCTCCTCGATCTCATCGATGTACCGGCAGCCCTGATAAAATCGGCTGCCCACCTCACCCTCCGCGTATCGATGCGAGAGATCGGAGGCAAGCAGCATTCGTACGGTGTTACTCGTGACATTCTCGCTCGCAATGAGCGGTAGTGCAGTCGCGTAGAGTTCATGATGTTTCTTCACCGCCTCGATCACGCTTCTGATCTCTGCTCGCATATCGCCTGCCATCTTTCTCTCCTGGTTCCCCTTTCCCCGTTCTCGTAGCTATCCGATTATCTACTTACCGCTCCAGTAATATAGAGAGAACAGCCATTCGGACGGGAATACCGTAGAACGCCTGAGCGAAGTAACGCGCGTTCGTCGTCTCGTCCACGTCTGCTTCGATCTCGTCGAGCTTCGGGAGCGGATGCATGATCAACGCGCGGGGATTCTCTGCCAGCAATCCGGTGGTAATGCGGTACGTTCCCGCAACCTTATTATATTCCGTAGGATCGGGGAATCGCTCTCGCTGGATCCTCGTCATGTAGAGCACGTCCACTTCATTGATCACCTCGCGCAGATCCGTGGATTCATAGATCTCGACGCCCGCTTCGATCAAATCCATCTTGATCTCCTCAGGCATGCGCAGCGCCTCGGGTGAGATGAAGAAGAGCTTCGCGCCGTACAGTGACAACGCATAGGCCAGTGAATGAACCGTCCGCCCGTATTTGAGGTCGCCGATCAGGGCGATCCTGAGCGAGTCCAGCAACTGCTCCTGCTGTATCGTGTAGAGATCAAGCAGTGTCTGGGTGGGATGATGGCCGGCACCGTCGCCCGCGTTGATGATCGGCACGGTCGAGAACGAGGTGGCCATTCGTGATGCACCCTCTTTCGGATGCCGGAGTGCGATGATGTCGCAGTAGCTTGAGACGATTCGTATCGTGTCGACCAGATTCTCGCCCTTCGCCGCTGAGGTGGTCTCTGGTGACGAGACGTTGATAACCTCACCCCCCAGCCGCTTCATCGCCACCTCAAATGAGAGCCGCGTTCGCGTGCTGGGCTCATAAAAGAGGTTGGCAAGGATCTTCCCGGCCAGTAAGTCACACGTCTTCGAGCCCCGTGCGTAGAGCTCCAGCTCAGCTGCACGATACAGGATGTAATCGATCTCTTCTTTGGTGAAGTCGCGTGTGGAAATAATATGCTTTCTCGCGAACATCGCGTCTGAGAGATTGTAAGCTGCTGCGGGTATAAGAATCTACCCACCGCGAGAACCAGCAACGATCAGGAGAAAAAATAGAAAGAAAGAAAAAAAGACGGCGTTTAAAGAGCGCACACACCAGGATGAACTCGTTTTCGCCCTCTCACTTCGTTTTCATGGTTATCTCGAGCGACGAGACGTTTGCTTTATCTCCACCTTCGCCCACGAGCTGCTCTGTTCCGATTTTTATGTCCTTCACTTCTACACCCGGCATGAACTTGTTCCGAACTACTTCCGCTGTGTCTACCGCCCTCGAGATCGCTCGTCCTCGTGCCTTGATCAAGACCTCATCAAAGCCGTTGTTGAACTGCGTTACGACTGCCAGGACATAACTCATCACAGACTTATTCCCGATATATATCACGTTGTCTTCTCCAGGCATTTTTTGGTTCACCTGTGTGATAGAAGGAGGAGGTATATTTAAAGGTTTACCCTTCCCCGCACTGCGCAAGCGAGAGGTGCGGCGAGCGTGGCGTTTTTCTTACCCGCCGTGCCTTTCTCTTATACAGGAACGATGCGAGCGGTGGTCTTTGAGCCCTTCTCGGGCGCGGCCGGCGATATGATCCTCGGTAGTCTGCTGGCGTTGGGGGTCAAGGAATCGAAGATAGCGGACGCTATTTCAGCCTTCAAGCTCGCCCTGGAGGTGACTGAGGTGGAGAAGCGCGGTATCATGGCGAAACAGGTTGCCTTCCTCGCGACCCGGGCCGCGGCTGAGCGATCATGCAGTCATCGTTCGTATACCGATATGCGGCAAGCGCTCGAACAGAGTGGACTGCCTGAGCTGATCATTCAGCACGCACTGAGTGTCTTTGAGCGAATCGCACAAGCAGAGGCGATCGTGCACGGCGTTCCCAGGGAGAAGCTCACGTTTCACGAGCTTGGTGCACGGGATACGCTGGGCGATCTGGTGGGCAACGCCGTGGCCATCCATGAACTGAACCCGGACACCATTCTCAGCACGCCGATTTCGCTCGGCTCGGGCTTCGTGCAGATCGAGCATGGGTGCTTCCCTGTTCCTGCACCGGCGACACTCGAGATCCTGAGAAATACCGCATTGCTGTATCGTGGTGGGCCGGCGGTGATCGACGCGGAGCTCTCGACGCCGACGGGCGCAGCACTGCTCGCGCAGTTCGTGGAGCGATCTGAGCCGGCATTCCCGCAGCTGCGGATCGAGAAGATCGGCTATGGCGCAGGAACGCAGGACCTGCCCGTTCCGAACGTCCTACGCGCAAGCCTCGGAACCCTCACCGAGCTGTCACGCGACCTGATCGAGGTGCTGGAGACGAACGTGGATACCCTGACGGGCGAGATGGTAGGTAACCTGATCGAGGTGCTCATGGCTGAGGGCGCGCGCGACGTGGCCGTAGCACCGGTGCTCATGAAGAAGGGCAGGACGGGCTATCTCATCACGGTGATCACCACGCCACAGGATGCAGCTCGCATTGCTCAACGGCTGATGGTGGAGACCGGTACGCTGGGAGTACGTGTCATGCAGGTGAAGCATCGCTTCGTGGCGGATCGCGAATCGGCACGGGTGACGGTGAGACTCAAGGGCATGGAGCGTGAAGTAGGCGTGAAAATCGGCCGGGATGCCACGGGGAAGGTGCTCACGGTGGCCGCGGAGTTCGAAGATGCGAAGCGGGTGGCGCGCGAGCTGAACATGCCGCTGAAGGCAGTTCTGAAGGCCGTGGAAGGTACCTTTTTCTACACATAAGACAAAGGCACTCTTAGTGGTGGATGGGGTCGTCTTCTTCGCTCGGGAGAACATTTGTGCGGAGGTTGCCGAGAGGACAAAGGCGCAGCGTTGAGGTCGCTGTCCCGTAGGGGTCCGAGGGTTCAAATCCCTCCCTCCGCATGCATCATGGGCCGCTGTCCCTTTTACGGTGGGGCAAAGGTTTTAAAGAAGGAATGCTAAGAGATTGACTAAACGAGGGGCATGAAAAGATGAGGCAACTGGGGGATGAAACGGTCTCTGATGGCTCGGAAATCAAGACGATGGAGACTGGTGAGTTGGAAAAGATTCTGGAGCGAGCACGAACGATCATTAAAGTAATCGGATGCGGAGGGAGCGGGACGAATACGATTCAGCGCATGACCGAAGAGGGCATTTACGGTGCAGAACTCTTCGCCGTCAATACGGATGCCCAGGATTTACTCTACAAGAAAGTAGAACGGAAGTTATTGATCGGCAAGAAGACCACGCGCGGTCTCGGAGCGGGTAGCATCCCGCGTATCGGCGAGGAAGCGGCACGGGAGAACGATACTGACATACGAACGATAGTCGAGGACGCGGATATGGTCTTCATCACCTGCGGGTTGGGCGGTGGCACGGGTACGGGCTCAGCACCGGTCGTCGCGCAAGCGGCGCAGGACGCAGGTGCGTTGACCATTGGTGTGGTTACGCTCCCGTTCAGCGCGGAAGGCCTGGTGCGTATTGAAAATACCAATTATGGTCTCGAGAAATTACGGGAGAATACAGATACCTTGATCGTCATCCCGAACGACAAACTCCTGGACGTGGTGCCGCGCTTACCGTTGAACGAGGCCTTTAAGGTGGCGGATGAGGTGCTTATGCGGTCGGTAAAAGGTCTCACCGAGCTGATCACCAAGCCCGGGCTGATCAACCTGGACTTTGCCGATGTGCGCACGGTGATGAAGGACGGTGGCATGGCGATGATCGGATTCGGCGAGTCCGACGGTCAGAGCAAAGCCATCGAGTCGGTGCGGAAAGCCTTGAGCTCACCGCTCCTCGAGGTCGATGTGAGCGATGCGAAGGCCGCGCTCGTCAACGTGATCGGTGGCGAGGACATGACCGTAGAGGAAGCGGAAGGCGCGCTCCAGGAAGTGTATCGGATGATGAACGACGAGGCCAGGATCATCTGGGGGGTGCAGGTGAGTCCGGAGCTGAAGAACATGATTCGGACGTTGCTCATCGTGACCGGCGTCAAATCAGATCAGATTTACGCAGGCAAGGAGGTCCGGCGGGAGAAATTTGGTATTGATATCGTGCATTAACCAACCTAAATAACTAACTAACTAACTAACCACTGGTGCGCTCGGGAACGATGGAACTGAAATACGACGGTCTGAATACCGAGGAATGGTCAAAGAAGCTGAAGGAGTATCTCCGGATACTGAAATTGGCGAAGCGGCCGAAACGTGAGGAATTTTTCCATATCGCAAAGATCGCAGGTGCCGCAATGGCGCTGATCGGTGCCATCGGGTTCGCGATTTATATCATGCTGACCGTCCTGCCGCAGGGGCTCTGAGTGATGGCTACGATTGTCGCCGTGAAGACAACGGTGAATCAGGAGCAGGCGGTGGCCTCGCTCATCGAGGGCGCGATCAAGGAGAAGCCGCTGGCAGAGCACGGTCTCAAGGCGATTCTCGTGCCGGATGAGCTCCGAGGCTACGTGCTGATCGAGGCGGAATATCCTGAGATGGTCGAGCAGATCGTCCAGAGCATTCCGCATGCGCGCGGCCTGGTCAAGGGCGAGATGAGCCTCGAGGAGATCGAGCACTTCCTTACACCAAAGCCTTCGGTCACCGGCATTGAGGAGGGTAACATCGTCGAGATCATCTCAGGGCCGTTCAAAGGTGAGCGTGCGCGTGTGAAGAAGGTGGACGAGGCGCATGAAGAGATCACGATCGAGCTCTTCGAGGCGATGGTCCCGATCCCCGTTACCATTCGGGGCGACAGCGTGCGCGTGCTGAGCAGAGAGAAGCGCGAGGGTGAGGGGGAGTGAGTACTACGTGCCCGGTGAAGCCACCAGCGACTTGAGACCGGCAATCGTTCAGGATGATGAGACGGGCGAGGTGCTCATGCTCGCCTACATGAACGACGAGGCACTGCGGCTCACGAGAGCGACGGGTAAGGCGCACTACTGGAGCAGGAGCCGCGGCAAGCTCTGGAAGAAGGGCGAACGTTCAGGCCATGAGCAGCTCGTGAAAGAGATCTTCATCGACTGCGATGAGGACACGATCCTGTTAAAGGTGGAGCAGATCGGTGGCGCGTGCCATAGGGGCTACCGCTCGTGCTTCTACCGCACGATTGATGGCACGGTGGTGGGTGAGAAGGTCTTCGATCCCGAGGAAGCGTACGGGAAAGAACAGGGAGATTAATTAACCCAAACTCCGCAAATTAACCCATAGGTAGCGCCTCAGGGAAGAGCGAGCACATCTGTCGTGCCCGCTTGGGTATCTGTGCGAAGTACTCACGTCCACTCCGTTCCACGATCTTCATCAC
>DSCO01000022.1 GCA_011049045.1 Methanomicrobia archaeon
AAAAGAAGAGTTTAGGTAATTAAGTAACGCTGTAGCTGATTTTTACCCTACCCTTCTAAACGAGGTCAAAAAACACCGCACCACACAGCGGATCTTCACCCATGTAATCGCCCGAGTTAATATAAGCACGCACGCGACAGCCGCCGCAGAGGTCTCTGAACGTGCAGCTGCCGCACCGGCCCTGTACCTCACGACTTTGCAATCGCGTGAACACCTCAGACGCGAGAATCTCGCGCAGACGCTGCTCCCGCACGTTCCCGGCCTTCACCTCTAACAGCGGGCAGGGCACGACATCGCCGTTCGGCTTGATCGAGAGCATACCGATACCTGCCCTGCAGCCCGGGACTTCGTGGACATAAAACTCAGGCACTGGTCGTCCAGCGTCAGCCATCCGTTTCAACACCACCCAGTACTGGCAGGCCTGCGTCGTGCAGATCTCCAGGTTATCCCGCCGCGTCTGCTCCTCGTACAACTGCTGCACGTTCCGCGCGTATTCCTCAAGTTCGAGTTCCGCATCGGGGATTTCAGCCGCGCCGCGACCCAGGGCGATATAATGGAACAGCCGCGCCTGTCGCGCACCCAACTCTTCCGCGAGATCGAGTATCTGAGTGGTCTCACGCTCGTTCTGCTTCATGATGCACGGATCGATCACGAGCCCCAGTCCGGCAGCTTTGCACGCTCTTGCGCCCTTAACCGTGCGCTCGAAGACGCCCTGGCCTCGTATGGAATCATGCGTCTGCTGCATGCCGTCGATCGCGATAATAACCTCCGCAATGCCCGCGTCCTTGAGGCGCTTCGCAACCGCGTCAGTGAGCGCGATACCGTTCGAGGCAAGCACGAGACTCAGCCCACGTTCCGTGCCATACCCGATGATCTCGAACACGTCTGAGCGCACCAGCGGCTCGCCACCGCCCAGCGTGACCCGTACGTTATCGCTAAAGGTCGCCACGATATCGTCAATCAGTGCAAACGCCTCGTCGGTGCTGAGTTCGTCAGGCAGTGGGGAGGCGGCATCATAGTAGCAGTGCTTGCATCGCAGGTTGCAGGCGCGTGTGACGTTCCAGTTGATGTTGAATTTCGGCATCCTCGTGCTCTCTCGCTTGTTCACTCCGCACTGAAGTGAAGTGAAGTAAGAACCGGCAAGGATAAATAAACCCGCGCGTTTGATCAGTTTTAGTGCAGGCGACTGGATTGAGCTGTCCCTATGGACGTAATCGCGCATCGGTCAGTCTTTGTGCACCCTGACAAGGTAGCGGTACGCACTCAACGCGGCTTTCGCGCCCTCGCCGGCAGCCACAATGATCTGCTTCTCGGGCGCATTGGTCACGTCGCCGGCGGCAAAGATGCCCGGGACATTCGTCTTACACTCACAGTCCACTTCTATCTCCTTACGCTCGTTAAGCCGCAGGATTGGTAATAATTGAAAATGGCATAAAGGCGGTGGTGGTCCACTTCTATCTCCTTACGCTCGTTAAGCCGCAGGAGCTCCCGGGCGAAATCGCTATTGGGCATAGCGCCGATCTCGACGAAGACGCCGCCCAGCGGCAGATCAACCACCTTACCTTCCGCCAAATGACGAAGCACGAGACCCTCCACACGATTCGTGCCTCTGATCTCATCGACCGCGTAGCCCGAGCAGAATTCAACCTTACCCGTTTTTTTCGCCCGATCCACCAGCACCGGATCCGCCTTCACCCTGCCACGAACGATACTGTAAACCGTGTGTGCGTAGCTGGAGAGTTCATTAACTGCAGTGAGCGCGGGATTGCCGCTACCGATCACGGCCACATCCTTATCACGAAAGAGTGGCGCATCACAGGTTGCACAGTAGCTCACGCCCCGTCCGATCAGCGTTTTTTCCCCCGGCACGTTCAACGCACGTGCTCGACGACCCGATGCAATGATCACCGCTTTACTCGTGTATCGCTTACCACCTGAGGTGCGAATGGCGAACTGCAGGTCCTCAGCAACCAGGTTCGTAACTTCATCACCGAGAGCGAAGGCGATCGGGAACTGTCGTACCTGCTCCTCAAATTTCTGCATCAATTCCGCACCGGAGACGTACTGAAACCCCATGTAGGTCTCCACGCCCGCAGCGAGCAGTGTCTGCCCTCCCACGTCCCTGCTAACTACCAGTGTCTCGAGCTTCTTCCGGGCTCCATAAACCGCAGCAGTCAGTCCTGCGGGACCAGCACCGATAATGAGCAGGTCGTAGCACTGTTCCTCATCCACCTTTTTCTCTGCTCGCGGCTCAGGATCAAGTTCTTCAACTACCATTTCATCGCTACACTCCCGCCTTCATGACGTGCGCTAGAAATTCTGCTTCCGACACCGCGCCCACAAAGGCTTCCCGCTCATTGATGATCACCTTGGGCACCACGAAGATCCGGTATTTCAGACTCAACTGCGGGAACTCCGCCGCTTCCACCACGTCGGTCGTAACAAGCTCGCTTTCTATCGCCATCTGCTGCGCCGTCTGCACCGCCTCGACACAGTACGGACAGGGCGGGGTGACGAAGACCTGCAGGTGAACCGGTTTGGTCAACGTTTTGAGTTGTTCACACGTCGAAGTCGTCAGCATCGAATCGCCCAGGGACACCAGCCGCAGTGCTTCGAGCAGTGCCGCGAATTCATAACCGCTTGGCAGGCCGAAGAATCGGATACCGTAGTCTTTCTGCCCTTCTACTACCGTCGCTGGCACCTTATCGATCCGGTAATCGTCTCGTTTCGCTGTGTCCACGGCCACATCGTAGAACTCGACATATACCTGGTCAGAGGTTAGGGCAAGCTCCTCCATTAACGCACGAGTCTCTTCACCGGTCGGTGAACCGGAATCGTGCGTAAATACGACCAGATTCACGGGCGCGGTCAGCCCCTGTAACTTCTCACGCACCCGCTGCGTGACCTCTCCGGATAATACTGGCATCGTGCTATATACACCTCAGTGATTTCACGTGTCTTCGCCATAAAGGGGGCGTTTTATACTATAATCCGGTCAACCGTAAACCAGTTTTTTTCCTCGCTCCCTGCTCAATACGGTGGGCTGTCTTACCATTTTAGCGTCCTGAACGGTTTATTCAGGCAGAAGGATCTCTAGTGCCACCTACCAGCGGACAGAGGGGATCCTCGCCCAGCACGTCACCGGTGAGCGCGTATGCACGTGACCGACACCCGCCGCAGATGGTCTTATACCTGCAGCTCGCACACGCACCCTTCAAAGCGCGTGCCCGCATCGCCTTGAACATCTCGGCATGCTCGATGATCTCCAAAAAGCTCCGCTCCTTTACGTTGCCCGCGGCGACGGGAAGATACGCACAGGGCGTAACATCACCATTGGGGAAGATATGGAACCGCGTGATACCCGCGGTGCAGCCGGTGAAGTGCAGACCGTCTCCACGCTCCATCAGCCCACGGTCCGTCAGGTACGCCCAGTATTGCGGGTTACAGATCGGTTTCAGCCAGGTCTTTGCATCCTTCTGGAGTGTGATCATGTCCTCGAAGAGCTGCCCGTTCTCCGCCGTGGTGAGGCACACGTCGGCAATCTGCTTGCCGCGGCCGACGGCGACCAGATAAATGAGATAGACGCGCCACTGCTCCAACTCATCGGCGAGCTTGATGATCTTCGGGAGCTCGTGGTAATTCGTCCGTGAAACGGTGGTGAAGAACTGCGTGGCCACGCCTTCTGCTTCACAGGCCTTCATGCCCCGCATCGTCGCTTTGAACGCGCCTTCCACGCCCCGGAAATCATCATGCGTGCTCCCGATCGCATCGACGCTCATCGCTGCACGCTCCAGTCCCGCCTTACGCAACTTCCGGGCCACCGCCCTCGTGATCAGCGTCCCGTTCGTCGCCATCACGATCTGCATATCGAATGATGATGCGTATTCGATGAGCTCGAAGATATCCTCGCGCAGCAGTGGCTCGCCACCGGTGAACCCGAACTTGACCGGCCCGAGCCTCGCAGCGTCCTCGATGAGCGCGAACCCCTGCTCGGTACTCAGCTCTTCAGGATCCTCCTCACTGATCGAGCAATGCTTGCACTTGAGATTGCACCGCTTCGTCACGGCCCAGATGATCTCGCCGGGTAAATAACTGAAACAGCCCGTGCCAACCGCGTCATTCGCGAAGATCTCGTTCTTATGGGCTTGTAGCCACGACTTCAGCTCCTCGTCTGACATGTACATCCATCCATTCCTTTCCGCTCAGGCAATAAAAAACCTGTTCGTATCTGTTCATATCAGCCCCTGTCTATGCATGCGCTCGTGCCGCTGAAGGTAGCTAGCCCGTCAAGCACCGTCACGGAAAAAGGATGTCCAGGGGCGGTGGCGTGAAAAAGCCGCGCAGCTCCGCCAGCCGGTAGAGTTCCGCGTGCGCCCGCACGACGGTTTCGGGCATGTCATAGGTGTATTCATTGACATACATCAAGGCGAACTGCTTCACGAGCGCCGCGTCCGCACCCCGTGCATACGTCATCGCGTGCTGCATCGCCTCCTCGACATGTTCCAGCGCGTATCGCACACTCGCACGCATGGCGGCCAGAAACGCCTGCTGGGTCTCTTCGGGGAGCTCCCGCTTGATGACGTTGATCCCGAGCGGCAGCGGCAGCCCTGTTCGCCCGTACCACCACGCCCACAGGTCAAGAACCTTCGCCAGCCCGTGCTGCGCATAGGTGATCTGCCCCTCATGGATCAGGAGGCCGGCATCGACCTCGCCCCGCGTTACTGCCGGTATGATCTGGTCAAATCGCATCTCCACTGGCTGGAACTCCGCGAGCGCTAACTTCAGTAACAGGTTCGCGGTGGTATACCGTCCGGGCACGGCTATACGCTTCCCCGCAAGAGCTTGCTCCGATCGTGCGACCACTACCGGGCCGTAGCCATCACCCACGCTCGCGCCCGTTGCTAAGATCCGGTACTTCTTGTGCAGAAAGGCGTAGGCGTGCGATGAGAGCGCGGTGACGTCCAGTTCACCCGCAAAAGCGCGCTTGTTCAGCGTTTCTATGTCCTCGACCAGCTGCTCTATCTCCAGTCTCGTCTGGATTCTCCCCTGGAAGAGTCCGTAAAACATGAATGCATCGTCTGCATCGGGCGTATGTGCAACGATCATGAATGAGAAATGAGGGAGCGAGCTAAAGAACGTTCTGAATACCGACGAAGCACGCTGAGCTTGCTCAGCAGTCAAGCAACCAGCTCGTACAGCGTATTCCGCTGCGCTACGGGTCTGCCCACCGACGTCACCGCCCTCCGGATGGCCGCTACGGTCGCCGGTGTGTGTTCCTTTCCCGCTGCCGTGACCACGTTCTCCTCAAGGATCGTGCCCCCAAAGTCGTTCGCACCGAAGAAGAGCGCGAGCTTGTCGACCTCAAAGTCCTGCGTGAGCCACGAAGCCTGGATATTTCGAATGGGATGGAGCACAATGCGCGAGATCGCCAGGACCTGCAAATAGCGCGTTACTGAAACCGGCTGCTTCACCCGCTCGTAAAGGGCCGTGTGCTGTGGCTGGAAGGTCCAGGGAATGAATGCCGTGAAGCCGCCCGTTCTCGTCTGCAGATCCCGTATCGTGAAGAGGTGCTCAATGATCTCAGGGTCACGCTCTATGTGACCGAACATCATAGTTGCAGTTGTGCGCATGCCGATGCTATGCGCGCTCTCCATCACCGTGAGCCAGTCGTGCGCGCTGAGCTTACCCGGACTGAGTTCGTTACGTACACGGTCACAGAGGATCTCCGCGCCACCGCCCGGGAGCGAATCGAGTCCCGCAGCTCTGAGCCGTGCGAGCGTCTCCGTTATGCTCAATCCTTCATGCCGCGCGATGAAGGCGATCTCAGGCGGGGAAAGGCTGTGAAGTTGAACGCTCGGGAAATGCCGTTTTATTTCAGTGAACAACTCTTCGAACCATGCCATGCCGAGTTCCGGGTTGAGGCCGCCTTGCATCAGGATTTGTGTTCCGCCAGCGCGGACGGTCTCGGCGACCTTCCGCAGTATTTCAGCGGTGCTCAAGACGTAGCTCTCTTCGTCATGTTTGGCGTAAAAGGCGCAGAATTTACACCGCGCCACGCAGCGATTGGTATAACTGATGTTCCGGTCAACCACGAACGTTACGAGCTCGCCGCAGCGCTCGTGCCTGATCCGGTCTGCTATGCCGCCCAGAACCGGCAAGGGCAGCTCAAAGAGCAGCTCCGCGTCCTCAAAGCTCAAATCCTCGCCTGCCAGGTTCCGTGCACCATAGCGCTCCCAGTCAGAGTATCCCGTATTCATGGCACTTCTCCTCGAAGCGAGCAAGCCCCCGGCGCTCTCGCTCGCCCATCTGGTAGGTGAGCGCGTTAAAATAGCACTCGAGGAACTCTTCGGGCAACCCGAACTGCTCATGCGCCGCTCCAATAATCACGTCCACGTGTTCCTTCCCCCACACGACGGATTCCTGAAGGGCTGCGCTCACCCCGGCCATATCACGCCCTTTCCGCGCTACCGCTATACCGAAGACCATGGGCAAGCCGGTTACATCCAGCCATGCCTCTCCCAGATCCATGACCACCCGGTATCGCTGCCGCGCCCTGATCGCAGCGTCACCAATGACGAGCGCGTACGGACAGTGCTCCAGTAATGCCGTGGCGGTACTTTCGTTCACGGGCACAATCTGGTGTCTGAGCCCGCGTTCTTGAAGAATGATCTCCAGCAGCTTGGCTGAGGTGGTGGTCTGGTTCGTCACCGCGATAGAGCCGCCATTCTCTCCTAATGGCGCGCCTTTCGAGACCAGAATGACGCTCCAAACACTTCGCGCAGCCGCGATACAGAACTCATAGCGCTGCAGGGTCGCCTTGTTCTTGAGGTAGTAGACCGAAGGGACCGGGCTGAAATCAATCTCCCCGCGTTCGAGCATACCAGCGAGCGTCTTCGGCATCGCTCGAATGACGCGGAACCCGTCCTGTTCAAGCCGGTAATAGGGTAAATAGCTGTTCAGAAGGCTAAACTTGCCGATTCGCTCGCTATCGCTCGTCATCTGAATGCACCTGTAGTATGTGATAATAAGTATCCCGTTCAGCGGGTATTTTATGTGCACCGCGCACAAGGGCCAGAATGGTCTCCTTCGGAAGCCTGAGTGGCGTATGAGCGCCAGCTGCATGCGTAACCCGCTCCTCCATTATCGTGCCGTCCAGATCGTTCGCTCCATACTGCAATGCAACCTGGGCAAGCTTCTCGCCGAGCGCAACCCAGTACGCTCTGATACTCTTGAAATTCCGCAGCACGATACGGGCAATCGCAATGGTTCTCAGCACATCGATTGGATCCGTGCGGTCTTCGACGAGCCCCCGTGCCCTGAGTTCCGTGTTCTCCGGATGGAAGAGGAGCGGAACAAAGGAGATAAAACCGCCGGTCTTTTGTTGCAACGCCCAGAGTTTATAAAGATGAACTGCACGGTCTTTTGGCGTTTCCAGATGTCCAAAGAGCATGGTGGCATTACTCCTGAGTCCGATGCGGTGCGCGCGCTCCATAATGCGGAGCCATTCGCCGGCCGCCACCTTCTCAGGGCAGATTGCTGCTCGCAGGGTGTCGTCAAGGATCTCCGCGCCACCGCCGGGCAATGCGTCTAGGCCCGCGTCCCTGAGCCGATGGAGCACCTCGTCCACACTCATTCGCTCAAGCTGCGCCAGGTAGTAAATCTCCGTCGCCGTCAGCGCCTTGATGACGACGCGGGGAAATCGCCTCTTTATGCGCGTGAACAGTTCCTCAAAGTACGCCACGTTCAGTTCCGGATTGAGCCCGCCCACGATATGAAGCTCCGTAGCGCCCAGTGTAACGGCTTCTGCTGCTTTCGCCAGTACCTCATCACCACTCATCTGATACGCGTCTGCATCACCTGCAGCGCGATAAAAGGCACAGAGCGGGCAGCGTGCTGTGCAGATATTCGTGTAGTTGATATGACGATTCACCACGTAGGTAACGAGGTTTCCGTTTCCGCGATTGATCGCATCAGCACGCGCTCCGAGCTCATGGAGATCACGGTCGAAGAGCGCCGCAATTGCAGCCGGGTTCCAGTCTTCGCTCGGAGCTATCATTTAACCTCACTTTTGTTTGGATTACGCAGGTGGACTTTACTTTTCACGTTTATAAACGTATCCTTTTATGGTCCTATCCGGTTACGAATATGACCTGTCGTTCTGCAGGATCGCTCTGAATAGGTGGGTGATGACGGTCCACGGCCCGTTGAGGCGCTCATTATACGTAGACCCACCGGCAGACCTTCTTCTCCACGCGGTCTATCACCAGGTAAATACCAAATCCGAGCAGCGCCATGCTGACGATCGCCGCGTACAGGTCCGGGTAATTTGCACGACCCCACGCGTCCATAATCAGGTATCCCAGCCCCCTGGTCGTGGCAAACGATTCCACGAAGAAGAGCACGGCGATCGCCGTGCCCACACTGATCCGCGTGGCGGTAAGGATCTTGGGGATGCAGATCGGGACGATGACGTGTCGATAAATCTCCTTCTTGCTCGCGCCTAGACTGAGCATGGGATAGATATAATTCCTGCTGATACTTCGGGATGCGTCCCGTGTGGTCACCAGGATCTGGAAGAAGACGATGATCTCGATCATGATGATCTTCGATAGATCGCCGATACCGAAGAAGAGGATGACCACTGGAAGCAGGACGATATGCGGAATGGGATAGAGCATATAGATAAGAGGCGTGACGAGTGAATCCACCTGCTTCTCGTAGCTGAGGAGCCCGATCGGCACGGCAAGCGAGAACGCCAGAGCGATCCCGCAGGCAATCCTGTAGGTGCTGATGAGCAGATTCGAGAGCAAATCGGTTCTGAGGATCTTGAGGAAGGCGAAGAAGACCGTCAGCGGTGTTGGTAACGCGATCGAGTCCAGCATAACCGAGAGTAAATGCCAGATCCCGTAGATCACGGCCGCGATGACTAGATAGCTCCACCATCGAGGCTCTGCCGTACTTCCTTGCATTTCGCGAAGAATACCTCTTGTGTTCTGTACTCGATGCTTCCCTTCTGGGGATTCTCGATCGTTTTAACGATGGTGCCCGGTCGCGGGGAGAGTACGACGATCTTTTGCCCGAAAAACACCGCCTCCTCTATACTGTGGGTGACGAGCAGCATGGTCATTCGCTTCTGCTGCCAGAGCTGCAGGAGCACATTCTGCATATTCTCACGCGTCAATGCGTCCAGCGAGGACAACGGCTCATCCATGAGCAGGATCTTCGGCTTCAAGGCCAGCATGCGCGCGAAGGCGACGCGTTGCTGCATCCCGCCCGACAATTGTTTGGGATAGTTCTTCTCGAACCCGTGCAATCCGAGGTCCTTGAGGAGCGATGAGACGATCTCCTGCTGCTCCTTCTTCTGCACACCACGGAGCTCCAGGCCCAGCGAAACGTTCTCGTGCACCGTCTTCCAGGGGAAGAGCCCGTAGTCCTGGAAGATAAGCGCCAGCTCCTTCGATGGGCCGGTGACCTCATGGCTGTTTATCAGCGCCTTACCCGCACTTGGCCGCAGGATACCGGCGAAGATCAGCAGGAGCGTCGTTTTACCGCAGCCCGAGGGTCCAATGACCGAGCAGCACTCGCCGCAGGGTATATCGAAGGTGATCCTGTGCACCGCTTCCGTTCCGTCCGGGTAGATCTTGGTAAGTTCCTTCGCTGCAATCATCCACCGGTAGTTAATAAATTACCTCGTCGTAAGAAATAGCTTCAGTCACCAGGCCTTTGCTCCGCATCCAGCTCAGCACGTCCTCGAAATTATCGCGTGGATAGGGTGCCGCCTGCATATAGGTGGCCATCTGGTAAGTCTCAGCAATCTCCTTGGGCACCTGAGCCGTTTTTACGAGCAGCTCACGGTAGTTCTCCGGATTTGCATTGATCCGGTCCACCGCTTCATCGAACGCAGCGAGGAATTGCACGACGCTCTCCGGGTGCTCGTCGATGAATGCGCCCCTGAACACGATCACCGTGTAGCCGATCGTCTGGTCGTGCATCGCGTCCGAGATGACCAGGTGCGCACCCCGGTACAGGGCATAGCTCGCCAGCGGTTCTGCCAGGGTCGCCGCTTCATACTTGTTATCGAGCAGCAGCTGCATTCTGATCGGCACTTTCTTCTCCTCGATCTTGAGTGTCTGAACATCACCAAGCAAATTATCAGTTATCCAATCAATAACGGTGTTGCTGGAAATGGCAACCTGCTTCCCGGCTAAATCTTCTACCGCGCGTATCTCCGAGTTAGGGCTGGCGAGGATAGCGAACCGCATCTTCCCGGGTGTCTCATGGAGCTCGCGACTGACGATCCGGGCGTCATAACCGGCGTTCCGCAGCACGAGCACACCCACCGGATCGTTCTGTCCCGCGTCGATTCTTCCGGCGATGAGTGCACTGTCACGCTCCAGTGCGCTCTGGAACGGCACAACTTCGACATCCAGGCCGTGCTCGCGAAAGATCCCTTCCTGCGCCGCGACGTAATAGGGCAGCGTTGCTTCGTCCGGCATGGCGCCCACTTTCAGGGCGAGCAGTGCATCACCCGCGCCCTCTTTCGGTTGCTCGAGGCAGCCAAGCGATCCAGCACCAGCGAGGAGCACAACAGCGATCAGTATCACGGTCCCTCTCTTTACTGGCATGTTTCGGCCTTTCTTCTGGGGCTATATAAACATATCCTTTTTTATTCATATCCATCCCTGACTATAACAGGTCATGAAACCCGCCAAGCATGAATACGAACGCATCCTCGAATTTCTCATCAAAAACGGCTCAGCCAGCAAATATGGGATCGCAAAAGAGACCGCTATTCCCTATCCCACCGTGTTGCGGAAACTTCCCGTGATGGCGCGCGCGCATCTCGTCCAGAAGATCGGGGTGGGGAAGCGCGGCGCGGAGATCTATGTGGCAACGCCGAAAGGGACGCTCATCGCGTACTTCAGTGGCCGGGTAGCAATCGCAGAACTCTTTCTGGCACTACCCGGGATCATGAGACACGTGCAGATCTCATTTGATGATCTCCCTGCGGTGAAGAACCCGCTGGGGTTTCTTATTGGTGGCTTGCCCTTCACGCTCGCGAATCTGGAGGACTTGAAGCCCGAGGAGGCCGTGAGTATCCTGGGCGCGATTCTGATCTGGCGGCACGACGAGTGGTATCACGAGATTGGCGAGCGCGAGCTGGTGCAGTTGCTGTCATGGGACGAGAACTACCAGCTCTTGCGGTTCCTCGTTGCGGGCTCCGTGAACACGCTCAGCAGGATGAGCGAGCAGGCGCAGCAATTGAGCGCGCGCGCAAGCGTTTTCTTGTCGAAGCTGGATGAGCTTGCGGATCAATAACCGCACGAACGAGCGCGCTACACGCCCAAATCATCACTGAGCGGGAGCAACGCGTCGAGTGCGAGCGCGAAGAAGTCGTTCCGCTCAAGACCCAGCTCCTGACAGATCAATATATGCGACCGGCTTACCGTGCGTGCGAACGATTTATCCTTGAATTTCTTTGTCAGCGATTTCGGGCGCACGTCCACCAATTTGCGCGAGGGCATCATTAACGCGGTTGGCAGAATGAGTCCTGAGACGGCGTCCGCAGCAACCAGGGCCTTCGCCATCGCGCTCTCCGGTTCATAGCCCGTCATCTTATTGTGCGCCCTGATCGCGTCCAGACACGCATCCGGCAGTTTCCCGGTGAGCATCTCAGCGGTCATGAGCCCGTGCTGCTCGAACTCGTCTTTCGTGCGCTCGTAATCCAGATCGTGCAGCAAGCCAACAAGCGTCCATTGCTCTTTCTCTTCCTCCGTGACGCCCAGCTTTGCCGCGAGCGCCGACATGATCGCAGCAACGGCGAGCATGTGCTTCCGTAACGCATCGGTCTCCACTTCCTGTTCCAGTAACTCCTGAGCAGCTTCTACTGAAATCATGGTGCTTCTTCTCACGGTCTTTAGTATGAGAATAGAAAGAAAACAGCTAAAAAAGAGTGGTGATCATGGCTAGAGAAGCGGAAATGAATCGTATCGCGGAGCGCATCCTGAACTGTACCCGCTGCGAGCTGTGGCGAACCCGTACCAGGCCGGTGGTCGGTGAGGGCTCGCTCGTCGCGCGAATCATGCTCGTCGGTGAGGCCCCCGGCTACTCTGAAGATCAGCAGGGCAGGCCCTTCGTCGGCAAGGCCGGGAAGGTGCTCGATGAGCTCCTTGACTCGATTGGTCTCACTCGCGACGACGTATACATCGCGAACATCCTGAAATGCCGCCCGCCACAGAACCGGAACCCGCAGCTCGAGGAGATACGGGCCTGCACACCATATCTGGATGCGCAGCTTGAGCTCGTTAATCCTGCGATCATCGCGACACTCGGCAATTTCTCGCTGGCGTATATCTTCGACAAGTTCGGCCTGCCGAAGGAGCGCATAGGCAAGATCCACGGAACGGTCTTCACGGTGAGCACGATCGCCGGCGTTAAGCGGATCGTGCCCCTCTACCATCCCGCGGTCGCGACCTACAATGCCAGCATGCTTGCCACGCTAAGAGCTGATTTTACCGTGCTGACCAGGTATCTTTGAGTGTGGTCAACAGTTTCATCGCTTCTGTATGATTTCTCGCAAACGATTCCGTCGAGGATCTCAATAAGGCGTTATAACCCTCTTTGCCCTTCGCTTCGCCTGCCGGGTTCTTCTACCCATCGAGCTACGCTTTCGCCCGGTAGTTCGGATGGTACTTCTTGATGATGTGCTCGTCGATTCGCTTCAGCTCGCCTTCGGGCAGTGTGGAAAGCAAGTCCCAGCCCAGGTCAAGCGTCTCTTCGATGCTCCGGTCCTCGTTCCTGCTCTGTGTCACGAACCGTTTCTCAAATTCGTCCGCGAACTCCAGGAACCGCCGATCACGCGTCGTCAACGCTTCCTCACCGACGACCGCAACGAGATCTCGCATGTCTCGCCCTTCCGCATAGCCCGCGTAGAGCTGGTTAGACACGCCCGAGTGATCATCACGCGTTCGCCCCTCGCCGATACCCTCGTTCATCAGCCTCGAGAGTGAGGGCAGCACATCCACGGGCGGATAAATACCGCGTCGGTGCAGGTTGCGCGAGAGCACGAACTGACCCTCAGTAATATACCCGGTCAGATCGGGGATCGGGTGCGTGATATCGTCATCCGGCATGCTCAGGATCGGGATCTGGGTGATCGAGCCCTTGCGACCTCTGATTCGCCCTGCGCGCTCGTAATTCGTTGAGAGGTCGGTGTACATGTAGCCCGGATACCCGCGCCGGCCCGGCACCTCCTCGCGTGCCGCAGAGATCTCGCGCAGCGCCTCACAGTAGTTCGTCATGTCCGTGAGAATAACGAGGATGTGCATGTCGTATTCATACGCGAGGAATTCCGCGGTGGTCAGGGCCATACGGGGTGTGATCGTCCGCTCGATTGCCGGGTCGTCTGCGAGGTTGAGGAACGCCACGATCCGCTCGATCGCACCGGTGCGCTCGAAATCCTGCATGAAGAACGAGGCTTCCTCGTGCGTGATACCCATGGCGGCAAATACCACGGAGAACGGCTCGCTCGTCGTCAGCACCTTCGCCTGGCGCGCGATCTGCGCAGCCAGTGCATTATGCGGCATGCCCGCGCCGGAGAAGATCGGCAGCTTCTGCCCGCGCACGAGCGTGTTCATCCCGTCGATCGTCGAGATCCCTGTCTGGATGAACTCACGCGGGTAATCTCGGGTCGTGGGATTGATGGAAGCGCCGATGACCGAGAGCCGCTCTTCAGGAATGACCTCCGGCCCGCCATCCCGTGGCCGGCCCAGCCCATCAAAGAACCGACCCACCATGTCTTGCGAGACGCTCACCCGCATGATGTCTCCGGTGAATCGTACCCGCGTCTTTGCGGTGTCGATCCCGGACGTGCCTTCGAAGACCTGCACCACGGCGAGCCCCGTGCTCGATTCCAGGACCTGTCCCATCTTCTCTTCACCGGTGGGCGTAACGATCCGCACGACCTCGCCGTAGGAAACGCCCTCAACGTTCTCGACCACAATCAACGGCCCTGCCGCTTCTCGTATCGTTGTATATTCACGTGCAGAGGTATCTATCGCCATGTCATTTCCTCCTTATTTATAGCCTGCTTCTGGCCGCTCGCTCACGCAGCCTCAGCCTCCCGCATCTTGACCGCTTCAAATTCACCCTTCATGTCGCGCATGAGCGTATCGTAGGTCGTCCGGAACTGGTCACTCGGGATATATTTCATGCGCGCTATCGCGTCCTTGATCTTCATCCCCTCGATCTTCTCGATCCCGATTCCGGCCTCGATCAGCTCGTTCGTGAAGCTGTACCAGCGCAGTACGATCTTGGCCATCAAATACTGCTTCTCAAGGGAGCAGAACGAATCGATATCATGGTACGCGTTCTGCTGCAGGAAATCCTCACGGATCATTCGGGCGACCTCCAGCGTCCCCCGCTCGCGGGGCGGTAACGCGTCCGCACCGACGAGCTGCACGATCTCCTGCAGCTCCGATTCCTTCTGCAGCAGCGCCATCATCTCCTCCTGCTGCTCCATGAAATCGGGTGTCTCCGGCTTGTTGTACCAGGTACGGAGTTCATTGAGATAGAGTGAATAGCTCCTGAGCCAGCTGATCGCCGGGAAGTGCCGCCGATCTGCCAGCGTGGAATCAAGCGCCCAGAAAACGCCGACCACCCGCAGCGTGTTCTGCGTCACCGGCTCTGAGAAGTCACCACCCGGTGGCGAGACCGCACCGACAACAGTAACCGAGCCAATACGGTTCTCAGCACGCGAGCAGAGCGTCCTGACGCGGCCTGCGCGCTCGTAGAAATCGGCCAGGCGTGTCGCCAGATACGCAGGATACCCTTCCTCACCCGGCATCTCTTCCAACCGGCCAGAGATCTCGCGCAGTGCCTCTGCCCAGCGTGAGGTCGAATCAGCTTGAATCGCGGCATCATAGCCCATATCGCGATAGTACTCGGCGAGCGTAATGCCGGTATAAATCGACGCTTCGCGCGCAGCCACGGGCATGTTCGAGGTGTTCGCAATGAGCGTAGACCGCTCCATCAGCTTCTCACCGCTGTAAGGATCGATCAGCTTCGGGAAGTCCTCGAGTACCTCGGTCATCTCGTTCCCGCGCTCGCCGCAGCCGATATACACAATCACCTGCGCGTCTGCCCAGCGAGCCAGCTGATGCTGCATAACCGTCTTGCCAGTCCCGAACCCGCCGGGAATCGCACCCGTGCCGCCCTTCGCGATCGGGAAGAAGGTATCATTGATCCGCTGCCCGGTCAATAAGGGCACCTCGGGGTCCAGCTTCTCCTTATACGGTCGCCCCTTTCGCACCGGCCACTTCTGCAGCATGCTCAACTCCACGTCCTCACCCTCGGTCTGGATTCGCGCAATCACCTGATCAACCGTGAACTCACCCGCTTTCAACTCCACCAATTTGCCCTTCACACGCGGCGGCACGAGTATCTTATGCGTGATGACCTTCGTCTCCGGCACCGCGCCCAGGATATCGCCACCAACGACTTCTGCGCCTTCCGCCATGCTCGGCGTGAACTGCCACTTCCGCTCGCGATCGAGTGAATCGACCGTGATACCGCGTGTGATGTAATCGCCCGCCTTCTTCGCTATTTCCTCCAACGGACGCTGCACGCCATCATAAAAATTCTTCAAAATACCCGGACCAAGTTCAACCGATAACGGTGACTTGGTCCTGATGACCGGTTCACCGGGCTTCAAACCCGTGGTATCCTCATAAACTTGAATATAAGCGCGGGCGCCATCCAAGCGAATCGTCTCGCCCATCAAGCCCTCCTCGCCCACCTTAATCACTTCGTACATCTCGCAGCCGCGCATCTTATCACCAATAACCAGCGGACCTGCAATCCGATCTATCACTCCCTCTTCGCCCATCTTCTCCTTCTCCTTTTCTGCGCTACACTACACTACTTCGGCTCGCCTCAACAAAAAGGGTTACTATAGTCTCTCCTTGTACCGCAGGGAACGGCAGGTAGAAAAAGGTACGCAGAAGTATTAATACTATACCGTGACTGACTGCGGAAGCTCGATCACCTGCGGTGCTCAGCAGGGTGCCTGGCATGTAGAAACTACTTTCCGCCGTTGGAGCGGGAAGGCACGGGTTATATAAAGCCCCTCGGCATGAGGTATGTATAAGTATAACGATACGGAGGTCTGAAACACATGGTGAAAACATCTCTGGGGCTGGAAGAGAATGTCGCGGGCGCGCTCTGCTATATTCTGGGCTGGATCAGCGGTATTGTCTTCTTCCTGCTGGAGAAAGAGAACCGATTCGTGCGATTTCACGCGATGCAATCGGTTGCGACGTTTCTACCGCTGACCCTCATTATCTGGATTATACCGGCGCTCTTCTTATGGGTTCCCGTCGTCAGCTGGGCGCTCTTATCCCTTATCAGGATCCTGATCCTGATACTGTGGCTGGTCTTGATGATCAAGGCCTATCAGGGAGAGCGATACAAGTTACCGATCGTTGGCGATTTCGCAGAGAAGCAAATCTGATTCACGGTGGCGCGCAAAGGGCATAATCAGTACGTGCTCTGTACGTCGTTGGTGTCAGCGATCCTTTTCATGGTCTTCATCAACGACGGCAGTGCTGACCCCGGCGGAGACGGTGGCGCGGCACGGCCAACCACTCCGGCTGAGACGATAAGAGCTGCGGAAACAGGCGAAGAGGGAGAAACACCGGAGAGCGTAGTCACTGCTGCTCTCCCGCCCGTTTGGTTTTAGCTTCTTCTTTCTCTTTTCCCGCTCACTTCATACAGCTATTACAGGTACTGCCGAAGGCGCGGATCAAAAGTATTATTATGCCGCTCTTCTTTCTTGATATGGTAGCTTGCACTATCATTCATTCGGAGTCCACTATGCAGAACCCTCTGGAGCGACCGGTCCTGGTTACGTCCGCATTGCCCTATGTTAATGGCTACTGTCACATCGGGCATCTGAGGACCTATGTCCCCGCGGACATCTATGTACGCATGCTCAGGAAGTTGGGTGCAGACGTAACGTTTATCAGCGGGTCTGATACCCACGGTACGCCCATCGTTCTGAGCGCAGAGGCGCAGGGCATCACACCCGAGGAGGTCGTTGCGAAGTATCATGAGCATTTCCGGTCGGTCTTCACCGAGCTTCATATCGGGTTCGACTATTACGGGCAGACGGATTCAGCCACGAACCATCAACGCACCCTGGACATCGTTACGCGGTTGATTGATAACGGGTACGTGTACCTGGAAACGGTCAAGCAGGCGTATTGCAGTAGCTGCGGGCGATTCTTGCCCGATCGTTATGTGGAAGGAACGTGCCCGTACTGCGGCGAGAGCGCACGCGGCGACGAGTGTGACCAGGGCTGTGGCAAGCATCTGGAGCCCGGTGAGATCTTAGAGCCGCATTGCAAGATCTGCGGCTGTGCAGCGGCTTTCAAGGATCAGGAGCATTACTACTTCAAGCTCTCATCCTTTAAGGCGTTTCTTCTCGGCTATCTGGAAAACCTGGATGGCACGCTGAACGCGCGGAACTATGCGCGTGAATGGGTGAAGAAGGAGCTGGCTGATTGGTGTATCACGCGGAACCTGGACTGGGGCGTGAAGTTCCCGGGCCGTGAGGATCTCGTGGTTTACGTCTGGGTCGACGCGCCGATCGGCTATATCGCCTTCACGGAAGAGCTGCTGAAGGCGCGTGATACGGGCGAGCACGCATGGGAACGGTACTGGAAGGAGCACGATGCGCGGATCGTGCATTTCATCGGCACGGACATCGTGTATCATCACTGCATCTTCTGGCCCGCGATGCTGAAAGGCGCGGGCTATTCCCTACCCGCTGCGGTCGTCGCCTCGGGCATGGTGACGATCAACGGCAAAGCGTTCTCGAAGACGCGCGGTAATGTCGTCTGGGTCTCCGAGTTCCTGGAGCGGTTCCATCCTGACACGCTGCGGTACTTTCTGGTGGCGCAGTCGAGCCACACCAAGGAGCTGGATTTCTCCTGGGAGTCATTCGCCTTGCGTGTGAACAAGGAGCTGGTAGCGATCCTCGGTAATCTGGTGAACCGTATTCTCTCATTTACGCACCGGAACTTCGGCGTTATACCCGCGGGCACTATCCGGGAAGAGGTCATCGAGGAGATCGAGAAGACGAAGCTGGAAGTGCTGCGTGCGCTGGAGGAGTACGAGTTCAAGAAGCTCGTAGACGCGGTAATGAAGCTCGCGGACTTTGGGAACAGCTATTTCCAGCGCGAGGAGCCCTGGCACTTGATCAAGACGGGCGATCAGGGTAGGGCGCGTGTGGGTGAGATCATCAAGAACGTATTGCAGCTCGTAAAAGCGATCTGCATCTTACTGGAGCCGGTGATGCCGGCGAAGATGGACGAGGTGTGGCAGCAGCTCGGCATGGCCGGTGATCTGCATGCGGTGCAACTGGATGAATTGACCGTGCCCGTGGAGAGCGGGAAGCAGGTGGCGAAGCCGAGGATATTGTTCGAGAAGGTGGAAGTCTAGCCTAGCCTAGCCTAGCCTAGCCTAGCCTAACCTAACGAACGCTGATCTTATCTTATTGGCGGGCGGGTATACTGTCTGGGCCCGAAATGCAGAGCATAAGTGCTCATTGCGTTACCGGAGCTGCTACCGTTTGGCTGAGCGCGAGCGCCCCCGTCGGGTACCGCTTCACGAGCGCATAGCAGCCTTTTATTACCGCCGACCTTATCATTCAGTATCCGGGGTAGGTAGAGGTGCACGCTTATGAAGATCTCCATGGATATTGAATTACAGGATATTCCGGGCCAGCTAGTCCGAGCCTTACAGCCCATTTCGGACTCCGGAGGGAATATCGTCAGCGTTGTGCATCACCATGATAAAATGACCCCCTCCGGACGCATACCGGTGCAGCTCGTTGTTGAGCTGGACGAGCAGCGATTAGAGCGGCTCGTTACTGCGCTCGTGGACCGTGGCGTGACCGTCGTACGAACCGGTGAGGAGCGGTTGAAGGAGTCCATGGTCGTGCTCCTCATCGGGCATATTGTTCATTCTGACCTTCGGGAAACGATCGACAGGATTGATCGCACGGGCTTTGCCGAGGTGGTCGCGCTCTCACTCTCTATGCCGAGTGTGCATGAGGAATCGTCCGCGTCCGTGACGATCAGCGCAATTGGAGAGCATGAGCTGCGGGAAGCATTGCACATTTTAGAGCGGACCGCGCGGGAGAAAGGGATCATGGTTATCGCACCTATTTAAGGTGCGTGCGTGGTGAGATGAGGGAATAGATGCTATGAGCATGCAGAGTAACGTGAAAACGGTACGGATCTCGATCATCGGCTTTGGCTACGTCGGTGCTGGATTAGCGGAGGTGATTCGGCGGAAGCGAGCGGAGCTAACGGGCACCTACGGTCTGGATTTGAGGATTGTCGGAATTGCGGATTTAAACGGCATTTTTATCGATGAGCACGGCCTTGACGAGTCCGATTTATTAAAGCTGCGGAGCGGAGCGAAGGAGTGGGAGCGCCCGGCGGGGATGACGACGCTCAAGCTCATCAAGGAGCTGGATCATGAGGTGATGGTCGAGACTACACCCACGAACGTTGAAACCGGCCAGCCAGGCCTGTTGCATATCAGTACTGCACTGGAGTCTGGCAGGCACGTGGTCACCTCGAATAAGGGGCCGCTCGCGCTGGAATACTCACGCCTCACGGATCTTGCGGCAGCACAGGCTCGCGCACTCAAATATGAAGCGACGGTCGGCGGCGCGATGCCGCTTATCTCGCTGATACGGGATAATCTTGCGGGAAACGGCGTGCTTTCGATCCAGGGCATTCTGAACGGCACGTGCAACTATATTCTCACCCGAATGGCCGAGGAGGGGCTGCCGTACGAGCATGTGCTCAAAGAGGCGCAGGAGCTTGGGTACGCTGAAGCGGACCCGTCGAGCGATGTTAAAGGGGTCGATACCGCGGTTAAGCTCGTCATCCTCGCCAATTCCGTCTTTGGCATGAATGCGACCTATAAGGACGTGGAGGTAACCGGGATCACGGCAATCACACCTGACGCGCTGAAGCTCGCGGATGATGCGGGCTATGTGATCAAACTGATTGGCGAGGTGGGACGAGCAGGTTGCTTGAAAGTGCGGCCGCGACTGGTGCCCAAGGACGATCCGCTCAACGTCAGTGGCACGCTGAACGTGGCTACGATCAAGACGGATCTCGCAGGCGATATCACGATCATTGGCAAAGGCGCGGGCCCGATAGAGGCAGCGAGTGCCATTCTCGCTGATATCATCAGCATCTACCGGTAAGATAGATCGCGGGTGGGCGCATCGCATACATATATCCATCCCGATCACCGCGCGCGCCCGTCAAGGACACGTACGTAGGTAGCATTGAGCAGTAAAGAGGAGTTGAGAGCCTCATGGTAAACGAAAAGGGCAGCATCGTGATTTCCCTCACCCCGTCGGAGTCGCGGCGGCTCATTGCGAAAGGGGTTGCGAATCTGGACGTGGTGCAGCGTGCACTGGAGCATGGCACGATCGTTATCGGACTGGGAACAACCAATGCGTACGTCGCCGAGGAGCTTTTGCGTTACGCGTCTGGAGCAGAGGCGGTGCTCGAGAAGCAGCGCTATGCGGCCGGTGTGATCACGGCTGAGGGCCTGTGCGTCGTACCGAAAGAAGCGCGAATACAGGAGATCATCCTGCGAAACGGCACGGTAAGCGGGGAACGTATCAGCGACGCGATCGAGACGCTAAGGGCAGATGACGTCTTCATCAAGGGCGCCAATGCGCTGGATGCGACGGGCACGGCGGGCATACTCATGGCCAATCGGTTAGGGGGCACGATCGGCGCGGCGCTCGGGTCCGTGATGGCGCGTGGCGTGCAGTTTATCATTCCCGTAGGGCTCGAGAAGACGATCCCCTATTCCATTGCCGATGCGGCGAAGCGTGTCGGGATCGACCGGTGCGCGAGCGCATTGGGCTGGCCGGTGGGCTTGATGCCCGTGCACGGCCGGGTGATCACCGAGCTGGATGCCTTGAAGATCCTGGGTGCGGACGATGCCTTTCCCATCGCTGCCGGTGGCATCAATGGTGGCGAAGGCTCCGTCGTTATCTGCTGCGAGGGTGATCCCGCAACACTGGACGCGGTGATGACGCTCGTGCGTCAACTCAAGGGTGAGGCACCGGTACGGGTGGTGAGCACGGACTGTCTGTAGCGGTAGACAGAGCGAGCTGAGAAATCTTATAAGCGCAAATACGCTACCATAAACTATGGATAAGCGGAATCGCCCTTCGATCTTCGACCTGGTCGAGCGGTATATGGAACGCGTGCTTGAGGAGATGAGCAAGCTGCCCGCGCCCACCGAAGAGGAGCTTGCGCGCATGATGAGACGGGGCCCACATGAGCTTGACGAGTGGTTCCGCGACCCCTTCGAAGAGATGCTGCGGGAGCTGGAGTCTGAGCGGCCGGAGGAGCTCCATAAACGTCACGGACCGTTCATTTACGGGTTCTCCTACACCCGGGAGCCGGGAAAGGAACCGGCCTTCAAGGAGTTTGGGAACAGTAAATCAGCTAACGGACGCTTGGAGCCCGCGTTGAACGGTGAGCGTGAGCCGCTGGTGGACGTCATTGAAGAGGCTGATGCGTACGAAATCGTGGCGGAATTGCCCGGTGTTGAGCGGGGGGAAATCAAGTTACACGCCACCGAGGATGCGCTTGAGATCAGAACGGTGGGTGAGGTGCACTTCTATAAGGAAGTCCCCTTCGAGACCTGTGTCAAGCCAGAGACCGCCACGGCGACCTACCGGAACGGGGTGCTCAGCGTCCGGATAGCGAAACGCGGTGACGCGAGGAAGAAGAAGACGCCGATCCCGCTCGAATAAGCCGCACCGTAGCAGGGGCCGTGACCGTGTGGTAACCACTCAAGATCGGCGGTAAATCCATCTCCTCACTTTACGGGTGCCGGCGACCCGAGGAGCATGAGGAGCTGCTCACGTAACGCATTCACCTGCCAGCTCGTTCGCTTTCGCGGACGCTCGATATCAACAGCGAGTACGTCGAGGATGCGGCCCGGCCGCGAAGACAGTACCACCACGCGATCCGCGAGATAGACCGCTTCGTCCACGCTGTGGGTCACGAACAGTATCGTCTTCTTCGTCCGTTTCCAGATCTCGAGCAGCTCTACCTGGAGCAAGTTCCGGGTCTGTGCGTCCACGGAGCCGAAGGGCTCGTCCATCAGTAAGATCGCGGGCTCGGTCGCTAACGCGCGCGCGATCGCGACACGCTGCTTCATGCCGCCGGAGAGCTGGGAGGGGAAGCTGTGCTCGAAGCCCGTGAGCCCTACGAGCTCGATGTAGCGCTCTGCAGTCCTCTTTATGTCGCGTTTGCCCTGTATCTTCAGCCCGAATTCCACATTCTTCAAGACCGTGCGCCAGGGAAAGAGCGAGAACTCCTGAAACACCATCCCCCTATCCGGCGAGGGGCCCAGCACCGGTTTTCCATCAAGAATGATCTCGCCGCTCGTCGGAGTGTCCAGACCCGCGATCATGCGCAGCAAGGTGGTTTTCCCGCAGCCTGAGGGCCCGACGATGCAGAGAAATTCGCTCGGCTTCACCTCGAGATTGATCTGCTCCAGTGCCTCGCGCGATCCGTTCTCCGCGTCAAAAGTCCGCGTTACGTTGCGCAGTACGAGCTGATGACCCATCTTACTTCACTATCCCCTTCTTCCATCTGAAGAGCCGCTCCTCCACGAAGTACCTGAACATGCGGTCCAAAACCAGTGCCAGGAGCCCCAGCACGAGCATGTATGCGATCACATAATCCATCTGGTGGAGGAAGTAAAATTTCTGGAATAGCCGGTAGCCCAGCCCGCTATCCCCCACACCGAACATCTCAGCCGCGACCACGCACATCCAGCCCACACCCATACCCACGCGGGTGCCGGTGGCGATCGAGGGAAGCGCGTAGGGCAAGGCGACATGGCGTATCAGTTTCCTGTCCCCGATACAGCCCAGGACCATACCGGTCTCTACGAGGACACGGGGCACGTCCCGGAAGCCCGAGTAGCTGTCAATGAGGATCGGGAAGAAGGCGCCGATGAAGATGATAAAACCGGCCGCATAATCGTTCAGCCCGATCCACACGATGGCCAGCGGTATCCATGCAAGCGGTGGGATGGGCCGCACGATCTCGATAATGGGGTCCACGGCCTTGAATACCGGCCGGAACCAGCCCATCGCGATCGCCAGTGGCAGTGCCAGCGCAAAGGCTAACGTCAGCCCGATAGCGAAATGGTAGAGGCTGGTGAGCAGATCGGGAACCAGGAGATTTCGGAGCGTATAAATGGCGCTCATAACGGCTGAGAAGCGCGGTAAGAATAACGGATCCTTGACGACGTATCCGGCGGTCACCTCCCAGAGGAGGAGAACCAGGATGAGCGGTAGCAGCGAGAGTCCGTTCTCGCGTATCACTGCCGTTAGCTTCATGCTCCGTCTATCTATCTCTAACGAGTCAGTTCGTCGTACAAGCGGGTATCGAAGATATCGGTCTCTCCGAGCACCGTCAGTCCCATGCCCTCGTAGCGCGCCCGGTTCAAGTCGAAAATGATGTCCGCGTAGGCGAGTGTCGAGTCCACCAGGAGGTGCGGGTCGTGCGTCCAGTGCATATCGCTGACGGCCAGCGAGTCTTTGATCGTCGCCACGTTTGCTCCCATCCACTTCGCGTAGATCTCCGCAGCCTCTTCGGGATGCGCGATCTCGTAGTCCGTCGCCCGGATATGCGTCGTGATGATCTGCGAGACGATCTCCGGATGATCGCGCAGCATCTTACCGCTCGCGACCAGGCAGCAGCAGGCGTGATCAGGCCACATCGTGCCGGACCACTCGACGATCACGCCGTTGCCCTCTGCCACAATGATCGTCGGCGTTGGACTCGGCAGGAATACCGCATCGACCGTTCTGGCACCGATCGCCGTAGCCGCGTCGCTTGGCCCCATTGCCTTCAGATCCACTTCAGTATTTGGATCTATCCCGTTATCCAAGAGCCATCTCGAGAGCACGGTATGCTGAATTGAGCCGGGCGGGAACGTCCCGATCCTCAGTCCCCGCAGCGATTCCGGGCCGGTGTAACTGTCCGCAAGCTCGGGACGGAGCACCAGTGCGGAGCCCTGGGTCTGAACGCCGGCGATGATCTTCGCATCCAGGCCCTCGTATATCGCTGAGATCGGCGGTGCGGCCCCGACATAGGCGAACTGGAGCTCGCCGGCGAGCATGGCGTGCATCTCCGGAGGTCCCGACGGGAACTCCTTCAGGACAACCTTGGTGATACCGAACTGAGCCAGGTCCTCTTCCCACCAGCCCTGCTCAGCCGCAACTAACGCGGCGATCTGATGCGTGCTCGGCTGATAGCCGATCGTGATGGTCGTGAGCTCTCCAGCTCGCCGATCAAGACAGCCGAGTACCATCACCGCCATTACAACCGCACCCAAGGCCAATAAGCATATCACAAATCTTCGTTCCACATCACTTCACTCCTACTTTTTTAATCTATGCCTCACTAACTACGTTCTTGCCCTTGCTTGTTAAGTGGACGGTTGGGTATTAAAAGCATTACTTTTTTGGGTACAAATCTACCCGTTTGTAGAATTAACCAGTAACGGTCGCCGTACCTGCGGGTGGAAATTACCTTAAACGGCACGACTGACTGAGCGCGGCCATGAAGCGCCGCTTCAGCGCCGGGGCCCCTAAGGGGATGTTTCCGACGTCGGCATTGCCGGGCTTAACGGTAACGTGGAGAAATCGCGGACCTCGAGTTTCGTATACCCCCTCCAGCAGGGATCGCAACTCTGCTTCTGTCGTTGCCCGCTGGACCGTCTCGATGCCCGCGCTGAACGCCATCAGGTCCATATCCATGTACGGTGCAGGTTGGTCGCCGGTGCTACCCCAGGTGCCATTATCCAGACACACAACGGTCAGATTCTCCAGCCGCAACTCGGCGATGAGCGGCAAAATGGTGCTCATCTGGAGACTGCCATTGCCATCCAGCACCAGCGTCTCCCGTCGTGTCTTCAACGCGACACCCAGCCCGATCGGAGAGGCCTGGCCCAGGCTGCCGAGCATGTAAAAATGCAACTCGCGATCTTTAGCAGCATACAGCTCCTTGCTCGGCACGCCTATGTTCGCAATCACCGCTTCTTCGCGCAGATACTCGGTGATTATGCGTATCGCCCCGTATCTGCTCAGCTCAGGCCTTCTCCGGTCGCGGGTATACTTAAGGACGCACGGCTTATCGTATTGCGGAACGGTAGTTACCGGTATCCGTTCATCAGGGTCCCAGGTCCGCGGCGAGATGAGCGCGATATGCGGGCGTTCATTCTCGAACGCGTCTTGAATAACAGCCTCTACTGATCCCAGCTGTGTGGCATCCTCTATGATCGTGTGTTTCAGATCCAGCGCAGCCAATAGTTTCGGCAGTGCAGTTCCCAGGGGAACCTGCGCCTCGATGCGCTCGTTGTACACACCGCGCCAGCTGGCCAGTATCGGTAACGGCAGCTCATACGTAACCGTGAGCGACATGAGGGCATTGAGTACTGTACCCAGGCCCGTGCTCTGGATGATCATGAGCGGCTTGCCACCTGCGAGATACGCGCCTGCCGAGATCCCAACGCCGTTCTCTTCACGGTTCAAGCCGACATGGCAGAGTGCTTGATCGTGCGCTACAAGCTGCAAAAGCGCACTGAATTTCTCACAGGGCAGCGTCGAGACCACGTCTATCTTGTTCCGCTTCACTATCTCCAGGACGGCGCGTGCGGGTTCGGGCATGGGTGCTCTTAGCGGTAATGAAACCTATAAGCGTCACTGCTATTGAGGCTTATGGCGGTAGTAGTAGGTATCCTGAATTCGAGTGCGCTTAGCTTTTCCTGGCATGTACGACGCTGCGAGCGAAGGGTGTTATGTTCTACAAAGCCCGAACAAACTCCCGGAGCTCTCTTTCTACGTCATCCAACCTCCATTCAGCGGGCTGGAGCGCCATCCGCTTTTCTATGTGATAGAGCGTGCAATCCTGCTTCACCCGTTTATAGCCGCCGCCGGTGATATTCAGCAAAATCCTGTCCTCCCGCTTGACCACACCCTCCGCAACAGCTTTCAGTAAGGATGCAACCGCCACGGCTGCTGCAGGATCCAGATCGATCCCCTCCTCAGCCTCGAATAACCGTTCCGCTTCCCGTGCCTCGGCGTTCGTTATTCCGTACGTCATCCCCGCAGTGTTCGAGAGCATATCATACACGCCACCGGTAATGGCATACGGCGGATTCCGCGTGGAGAGCACGTCCGCGTACAGCTGCCGAATCGCCTGCTCGGCATCTTTCATATCCAGTTCCGCGATGAGCTCCGCTCGACCAGCCTGCCAGGCACTGACCATAGGCGCGAACGGGAGATTCTGCGCGATCACGATCCTCGGCATTCGCGCACCAAAGCGGCCATCTACAATCAGCCGGTCGAACGCTTCCCACGCGGCGATCGCGCCCGCGCCACTGCCCACCGCCTGGAAATAAAACGCTGGCAGACCGCGCATCGCGAATGCGGCTTCGAGCTCGACCACGCCCATGCCGTCCCTTCGCGCTACGTTCTTCACACCGCCCTCCTCGACGAGTCCCTCCAACTTCGCTAGCTGCTTGCCGACGGCAATGGCATCTGAGTAATCGCCGTCCACCGCGATCAGGAAGATGTGCGCGTGGTTTCCTGTGGTCGTCCACATCCGCGTGAGGGAACTGCTTGGGACGACTGCGAGCACGGGCATGCCCGTTGCAGAAGAGACCGCAGCAAATGCTCGTGATGTATTCCCGGCTGAGGCCACAGTCACGATCTTCCCGCCCGCGCGCTCTTTCACACGCTGTACCGTCGGCAGCGCCTCCAACTCCTTGAACGTGCAGGTCTTCAGGTACGCCCCGCGCTCAGGCCAGTAGCCGCTGAAACTGATATATAACTCGTTCAAGCCGAGCTCCTGTCCGAAGGCCCCGCTTTTGTACGTAATCGGACTCGCATTCGTCGGTACCGCCTCGTCCACGGGCAGCCAGTCGATATAGTTGAACATCCCCAGCCCGGACCGTTTACGTATCTGCTTCCTGCGGTAAACCGTACGTAACAGCGACTCGTGACCTTCCGGGCACGTATTCGTATAGCGATCCACAACGACTTCGCCACCTGCCACACATTTCAACTGATATTTCTCTGCTTCCATGTTCAGTTCATGTCACCTCGATTCGCAGTAACTACCCGGTAAGCGTGCCACCGGTTCAGTAAGCGTGAACGTCCCGTCAGTGATCTTTTGCTTCAGCAATACGGCCAATTTTACCGCCCGTTTTCGGTCCGACTGCCGCAAGGTAACGGGAATCTCCTTTCCAGCAACGGTAACAACGCCGAGATGACCGCGAAAAGCGCCCCCGGCGCATAGTTGCACGCATGCACCGCAGTTGCAACAGACCCCCTCGTCTCGTTCTTTCGTCCGGGCATCAAACGCCTCGGTCGGGCACCGGTTCGCGACCTCGCACTGATCGCATTCGAGACAGCGCGATCGCTCGAACCGCACGGAACGGTCACGCCAGACGTCCGCATAGGTTATCTTACCGACCGGCAGTCTTGTGTGAACGTCCAGGACGTCAAGCGGTATCGCCTCATCGAGCGTCTTTACCCTCTCCAGCAGCTGCGGGTTCACGATCGGAATGGGCACGGCCCATGCGGTCCTTATCTCCGGCCCCGCGGCAGTGCGAAAGCCGCCGAGGTACTCAGGCAGCATCCCGTGCATATCCGCACTACCCATCAAATTCGGCTTCGCCGCAGTACTCCGGGTACCCTGACCGAGAACAAAACCCTCTGCACCGTTCATCAAGATCTTCGTGCCCATACCGATGGTCTCCATGAGCGGATCCTTCTCCAGCGGGTTCAACTCGCCACAGCCCGAGAACGTCAGCTCTCGGAACGGCCCTTTCAAGGCGCGCACTGAGAATATCGAAGCGACGGCGTCCGCCTGTGCATTGACAAATGCGAAATAGTTCTTAAAGGCATTCCGCGTGCTGCAGAGTCGTGCAACCGGTATTTGAGCAAGATCCGTTCTCGTTTCGAGCGTCCGGCCATCTGCGGTCTCTACCACAACCGCTATCTCCTCCTGTGCAACCAGTGCTCGGAACAGATGCCCACCACCGTAGCTGCTATCCCTTCGAGACGTCCCGTAGACGATAAGGTCAACGATACCAAGCCGTTCGTTGGGGCAAGGCCCGACAAAGGCCGGTACACCATTCAGGGTAACCGTTGTGGCACGCTCGAATTCGCCGTGTGCTGCAACGGGGATCGAAAGAACCGCATACGTCCCGCTCATGACGCCACAGGTGGCCGAGGTAACAACGTCAACATCTTCGAACCGTATCTCCTCACCGCTCCGCACACGGCTGCAGAGCTCCTCAGCGGTCATCACGACCGCTTTGTCACGCTTTAGGTTCTCCCGTATTTCCGCTAGTGTCCTTCGCTTCTCCATACGATCGTTTTTGGTCTGCGCCCGTTGTGCGCTCACCGTATATGCTATTGCACCCGTCGCGCTAAAAATCACCGTGCGGCAGGCACGAGCGTACCGGCACCCGCGCGTTATCGTTTCGGACACGCAAATGCCCAGTTGTATCGTATCGTGGCAAGGATAGATATACGTGTGCCGTCAAGTTATACTATACGGCAGACATGACCGCTGCAGATGAGCTGCTTACCGAGCTCTTTGTCCAGGATCAGGCACTCTCTACCGCATTGACCAGGGCGATCAAGCAGAAGCTGGGCCTGAGCGTCGGCGAATTCAGTGCGCACTCAGGCATTCCGGCCAGCACGCTCTACAAGATCCTCTCCGGTGCGCGTGATCCGAACTTGCGTACCTTCCGCAGGATCCTGAACACGATCAGAGCGATCGAGGGCGTAGAAGCGAAGACGAAGCAGAAATTCATCGCGATCGTGGGTACCCGGAGCGTCCTGGACGAGATCGAGCAGATGAGCATCTCGGTGGACACCCGGACCATTGATATCAAGGAGTACGCTGTCACGGGCATCGAGGAGGCGATCATCAGTGCGATCCAGGCGGAACGCGACGGTGCGGCCGCGCTGGTCTGCGCACCGATCGTGAGCTCCACGATCGAGAAAGTGCTGACCATACCCGTGGCCACGATCAGGCCGAAATCCAGTATCACGCGTGCGCTCGAGCTGGTAGCGCGGAAGATCAGTTGACCGCGACGAACGGTGGTTGTACTCCGTCACTCCAACTTTTTCCGCTCACCCGTCACCATATAAATGATGCGCGAAGCGATATTGCAGGCATGGTCCGCGATCCGCTCCTGGTGCAGTGCGATGAAGATCAGATGGCTCGCGCTCGTTATCGCACGCGGGTTCTCGATCATGATCGCGACCAGCTCGCGCCGTATCTGACCAAAGAGCCCGTCGACCAGGTCATCGCGTTCCGAGAAATCCTGTAACTGCTCGATCTTCTGCGTTTCGAATGCCGCGAGGCAATCGGTGAGCATGCCCTGCGTGATCTCAGAGATCCGCGGGATATCGATCAGCGGTTTCGCATACGGCTCATCCGCGATTTGTACGACGATCTCGGCGATATCGCCCGCGAGGTCGCTGATCCGATCTAAGTCCGTGATGATCTTCAGGCAGGTACCGATCAGTCTGAGATCACCAGCCATGGGCTGCTGCAGCGCCAGCAGCCGCATACACTGATTCTCAATCTCAAATTCTATTTTATCAATGACGCTGTTCGCTTCGAGCAGGTTCGATGCCAGGGTCTTATCATGGTTGACCAGCGCGGCGATCGCGTTCTTTGCTGCGATCTGCGAGAGCTCGCCCATCTTGAGCGTATCTTTTTTGAGCTTCTCCAACGCATCCAGATACTCCTTTCTGACTTTCATCTATCTATCTAGCCATACCTCCCGGTAATATAATCCTCAGTGCGCTTATCATCCGGCCGCTCGAAGATCCGCGAGGTCTTTCCGCACTCGAGCAGCTCGCCCATATAGAAGAACGCGGTGTAATCAGAGACACGAGCGGCCTGCTGCATGTTGTGCGTGACGATCACAATGGTATATTCTTGCTTCAATTCTTGCAAGAGCTCTTCGATACGCGCGGTCGAGATCGGATCCAGAGCCGAGCAGGGCTCGTCCAGGAGGATGATCTCGGGGTTGACCGCCAGGGCGCGTGCGATACAGAGCCGCTGCTGCTGCCCGCCGGAGAAGCCCAATGCGTTCTCGTCCAACCGATCCGCGACCTCGTCCCAGAGCGCAGCCTTCTTCAGGCTCTCCTCCACCACGCTGTCCATGTTCCTCTTCTGGCCGTGGATCCGCGGGCCGTAGGCGATATTATCGTAGATGCTCATCGGAAACGGGTTGGGCTGCTGGAAGACCATGCCCACCTTCTTCCGCAACTGGATCACATCCTCCTTCGGATCATAGATGTTCCGCCCGTCGACGAGGACCTTGCCCGTCGTCTTCGCGCCTTTCAGCTCGTTCATACGGTTCAGTGCTCTGAGGAACGTGGTCTTACCACAGCCCGAGGGGCCGATGAGCGCGGTGATCATGTTCGCCTCGATCTTCATCTGCACGTTCTTCAAACCGTGCACTGAGCCGTTCCGATAATAGACATTCAGGTCGATCGTCTCGATTTTGCTCATTTCTCCCTTCTTCTTTTCCGTTCTTGCCTTCCTTCTACCTCCCCCCGCCCATCTTCTTCACGTACCGGTTCCTGAGCACGAGCGCAAAGACACTGATCGCTAAAAAGAGCGCGATGAGCACGAGTGAGGCGCCGAATGCGCGCGAGAGCGCTTCCGACGTATGGCCCTGGGTGGCCAGCATGTAGACATACACGGGTAGCGAGGCCACGGGATCGCGTAACGACCGGGGGAGGAATGATTCCAGGCCCGAGCCCGCGGTTAAGAGCACGACCGCAGTCTCCCCGATCGCCTTGCCCATGCCCAGGAGTATCCCCGTGATGATCCCGGGGTATGCGCTCTTCAGGACAACATGCCAAATGGTCTTCCATTTCGTCACGCCGAGCGCCAGTGACGCTTCTCGATACGCCTGCGGCACGGTCTTTATCGCTTCTTCGCTCGCGCGCACCGTCCACGGCAGGATCATGAACCCGAGTGCCAGCCCGCCGGCGAGCAGGGAAACGCCGATGCCCAGGTAGTAGACGAGGAACGCCAGCCCGAAGAGCCCGATCACGATAGAGGGTACACCGGCCAGGCATTCCACAAAGAAGCGCACGCTGCTGGTGATCATGTTGTCAGGTGCGTACTCCGCGAGGTAGATCGCGGACGCTAAGCCCAGGGGTACGGCAAAGAGGAGGCAGACCCCGACCAGGCAGAGTGAGCCGATGATCTGGGGAAAGATGCCGCCGTATTCAAACCGGTAAGGAGCTTCACGCAAGAACTCGGGACTGATTGCCCCGATCCCATTGAGGAAGATATAGAGCACGACGATGAAGAGCACGAAGACGGAGATAAGCGCCGTTGCGCTCAATCCGGCCTTCACCAGTTTTTCTTCCGTTTCTATTCTCATCTGGTCTTCCTCATACCTTTCCGGATGATCGCGGTGGTGATCAGATTGAGGATCGCGACGATGAAGAAGAGGACCGCGCCGAGCGCGAAGAGCGCATGCTGGTGCATCGAACCCCAATCAACATAGGCATGCTCGATCACGATCGTAGAGGTGAGCACGCGCACCGAGTCCAGCACGCTCGTGGGTATACCGGGGATATTCGGGTTACCGATCACCATGAGGACCGCCATGGTCTCGCCGATCGCGTTCCCCATGCCGAGCATCAGTGAGGCCAGGATGCCGGACTTCGCATGGGGCAGGATCACCTTTCTGATGGTCTGTAATTGGGTCGCGCCGAGCCCGAGCGAAGCTTCCTTATAAGCCTTCGGCACTGCACGGATCGCGTCCTCAGAGATGCTGATAACGTGTGGGAGCGTCATCACCGCGAGGATCAACCAACCCGCGAGGATACACTCGCCGTAGCCTCCGAGGTTGTCCCTGATCGCGACCACGAGCACCATCAAGCCGAAGAACCCGAGCACGATCGAGGGTATGCCCACCAGCATCTCGACGCTCGGCTTGATGATATTCCGCATCCATTCAGGCGCGAATTCCGCCAGATAGATCGCGGTCGGTATCCCGATAAGCGCGGCGATGCCCAGAGCGCCGATACCCACGATGAAGGTGCTCACCACCGTCGGCACGATCCCAAAGAGGCCACGGGAAGGCCACCAGGTCATCCCGAAGAAGAACTCGGTGCCCAGCGCGAGGGCCGGAAAGCCCTCCTTAAAGATAAAAAAGATGATAAAAAGCACGATAAGGATAGAAGAGAGCGCGCAGGCGAAGAGCACTTTCTCGATTAGCCACTCGAGCGCGCTCCCGTTGAGCGTCATAAATCTCCTGCGCGGGATCTGCTCCTGCGCACCCATCTTACGTGCCCTCCTCCTTGTGTCGCGTCGAAAAGACCAGCTCCTGTTCGCCACGAGCAGAGATCCGGAAGATCTCGAGCACGCCCTTTTTCCGGTCGTCGTCCAGCTCGATGAGGTTGAATGATTGCGGGATCTGCCATTTCACCCGATTCGAGCATGCCGTGCCCGCATTGGCGATGACCATCCCGTTCAGGTTCCATACCCAGGGCACGTGCCGGTGCCCACAGAGGACAAGATCCACGTGACAGCGCATCAATATGTCGAGCATATCGCCCGCGTCAGTGAGGATGTTCCGTTCACGACCGGTCTTCGGCACGGGTAGCACGTGGTGATGGAGTGCAACCACGGTGAGGTCGTCCGGGTGGTGGGTGAGACACTGCTCGAGCCATTCGTACTTATCCCGGCCCACATGGCCATCATCGAGGTCCGGCTGGGTGGAATCGAGCCCTACAAGGGTCACACCACAGTGACGCTCGACCTTCGACCGCGGTCCGAAGCTCGCTTCAAACCCCAGATAGCCCACGTTCCGCACGTCATGATTCCCGGGGATAACCACTGAGATGTCGCACGCAATACGCTCGATGAACCTGCGCGCGCGCTCGAATTCGTGCGGATAGCCCGCATCGGTCAGATCACCGGTAACAACCAGGATTTCAGGCGCGAGTGCATGCAGCTTCGCGATCACGTTCTCCGCCACTTCAGGCAGGAAATGGGCCTCCGCAGCATGGATATCCGAGATGTGCGCAATCTTCATGGTTCCATCTCCTCTTTCTCCGTTACTCGCTTCACTTACTCTACACGGTTATCAAAAAAATAGCAAAAATAGGGGGTGAAAAAAAAAGCACCTCTATCCTTCACGGCATCCTCTTTTTCGGTTTTCTTTCTCCAGTTCGGCACGCTTTACGCACGCTTCATACGGCGGTGTGCAAGATACGTTACGGCCAGCAGTCCCGCAACGGCGGCTATCGTCTCGAAGCCGGGCGCTTCCGGCGTCGGCGTTGGTGCCGCTGTTGCCGGTGCGAACGGTGTTGTGCTCGGAGCGGGCGTCGGTGTTGGCGTAGCAGCCCCACGCACCTTGATGTAGCCCATATCCTCGACGACCGCTTGCCCTTCACTGCTCAGCACGAACTCAAGAAACGCCTGCGCAAGCACGTCCGGCTCGCCCTTCGTGATGAGATACAGACTCCGCTGGATCGGATAGTCCCCCGCGACAACGTTCTCGACGGTTGCCGCAATGCCGCCGATGCCAAGCGCCTTCATTGAAGCGTCGACGTAACCGAGTGAGAGATACCCGATGCTCCTGGCGTCGCTTTTGAGGGTTGCCCGTACCTCGCCGTTCGAGGACTTCACCGATGCCCGAGCCGCAATGTCCAGGGCAAGGGGTGCCATCACATACGTCTCGAAGGTCTCGCGCGTCCCGGAACCTTCTTCCCGCGTGATCACCCGGATCTCAGCATCAGCGCCGCCCACGTCTTTCCAGTTCGTGATCTGACCGCTGAAGATCCGCGCCACCTGTTCCAGTGTCAGGTCGCTGACCGCGTTGCTGGGATGCACGACGACAGCCACGCTGTCCGTGCCGATGGCCACCGGCTTCAGATCGGGATACTGCACCAGCTCCGCGGGCTTGATGTCTCGTGATGCCGCGCCGATATCGATCTCGCCCGCGCCGACGGCCTTAACGCCGTGACCGGATCCGCCGCCGGAGACGGAGATCCGCAGGTCACGATTCGCGTCCATGAGCAGCCGCGCACACTCCTGGTTGATGGGGAGCAGGGTGGTCGAGCCGGCGATGGTGAGCGAACCGGCGAGCCCGGTGGGGATCGCGGCGTCGATCGCGGGCATGAGCCCGGCACCCAGCGCCAGAAGGACGAGTGCCGCAAGTGCTATCGCCTTCGTTTTTCTCATCTGCGTTATCACCTCTTTTTTCATTCTTTGTATCACCTGGATACATATTAAATCGCAGGGATATATAAATATCTCCTAAAGACTGTACAAAAAGTATAAATATAAATAGAAAAACGGGCACGAACCCCCGCCGCGCTTGTTCCTTCATTCCTCCCCGTTATAGAAGAGCATCAAGCAGCCCGTAGGCGAGGCCGCCGATGAGTGCAGCCAGGGGGAGGGTGATCACCCACGCGGTTACCATGCGGCCAACTTCGGGCCACCGGATCCGGCTCAGACTCTGGAAGAACGATCCCCCGATCACTGAGGAACCCATGACGTGCGTCGTGCTCACCGGCATGCCCGCTAAACTCACGGCGAACAGGGCGAGTCCGGCACCCGCTTCTGCCGAGAACCCGTGCCGCGGCTCCAGCTTCGTCAAGCGCATGCCCATTGTTTGGATCACCCGCGAGCCCATGAGCAGTGTGCCGAGCGCCATGATGACGCCACAGGCGATTCGCACCCACCAGGGCACGGGAAACGGCTCTCCGGGCGGTGCGGCGAGGAACCCCGCGGCGATCAGAGCAGCACTGATCACGCCCATCGCATTCTGCGTATCGTTCATGCCGTGGCTGAAGGACATGAAGGACGCGGAGATGGGCTGGAGCTTGCGAAAGAATCGCGCCACTACGGGTGTCGGAGTGCCTTTAAAGGCGAGAAAGAGCACCCAGCTGACCACCGCAAAGATCAGCGCCCCGGCAACAAAGCCCGCAAAGGGGCCGAGCGCGATCGCAAGGAAGACCTTCTCCGTGAGGATCTCCCATCTGATCACGCGCGTGCCACCCGCGACAAGGCCCGCACCCATGATCGCGCCGACCAGCGCATGCGTCACGCTGATCGGTATCCCGCTCATGGTACAGAGATAGGTCCAGATGATCGCGCCGAGTAAGCCGCAGATGAGCACGAGGAAGAAGACCTCCGTGGCCAGGTCGGTGATCGAGACGATCCCTTTCCCGATCGTCTGCGCCACCGCGGTGAACGCGAACGCGCCAATGAGGTTGAAGACACTCGCGAGCATTAACGCCTTGAGCGGGGTCAACGCTTTCGTTGCGATCACCGTGGCGATCGCATTCGCGCTGTCGTTCGCACCATTCAGGAAGTTGTAGAGCAGCGCAAGGAATATGATGATACTGACATACGCGACTGCCGAGGCCATCAGATCAGATGCCGCCTTTCAAGCGGAAGGTCTCCAGGATATTCGCCACGTCCTCGCAGTTATCCATAGTATCTTCCAGGATATCCACGATCTCCTTGATCAGCAGCCGCTCGAGCACCTCGTTCGAACTCTCCGTCGGCGTGGTCATCAGGCGTTTGACCCATTTGCGATTTACCCGGTCCGCAATATTCTCCAATTCATTGATGCGTATGCAGCACTCCTCCAGCGTTACTTCACTGCGTCGGATGGACCGTAAACAGCACACGGCCTTCTTTATCTCGTTCGCGGTCTTCAGAATGATGGGCGCGAACTCACTCACGGGTTCGGGAATGCTCGGGTGCGGTGTAAATGCCAATCGCGCAACGGCCTTCTCCACGCCGTCGATCACGTTGTCAAGATTATGCGCGAAATAGCGGATGTCGCCCTTCTCCTCCGTGACCCGCGTGTGATCATGAAAGAGCCCCTGAATGATCTGGTGCACAATAGCGTCACCTTCCTGCTCAATGATCTTGAGCCGCTCGCGGACTTCCATGAGGTTGGACCTGCGCGCGTCATGGCTCAGTGAAAGGGATCCCTCCGGTTGAGCGTCAGCACTCAAATCCAGCATCAGTTGTGCGGCTTCCACCGCGGTATCCGCGAGCTCCTCGAAGAGTGAGAAGAATTTCTTCTCGTGCGGGAGGAAGACAGACATGCTGTGCAAGACGGAACCGAGCAGCAAGTAGTGAGCCAGAAGGGTGGCGGCAGGGCTACGAGTTTCGGCTTGCCGGGCGATTAGTGCGGCAAACCGCTTCCGCGCTTCACCTCGTGTCATCCCTCGCAGTAACAAAAGCGTGGGGGGTATTTAAGCCTTTCGAAATTCCTATATATAGCGTATATAGAATACGTAATATATACCGCTTACTCCGTTTTTTCTCTGCGACCGGCTCACGGTGCTACGCGATATGGGCCAGGAACTTCATGAATGCGCGGCTCCGGTGCGAGCGCTCATTCTTCTCTGCGCGGCTCATCTCGGCGAAGGTCTTACCGCTGATCTCGAAGAGCGGGTCATAGCCGAAGCCGTTCGTGCCTCTCGCCGTTTCCGCTATACGACCGTTAACGGCACCGACGAAGAGCAGCGGCGTCGCGGTTCGTGATGCACAGTAAGCGACCACGGTCTTAAAGGTTGCGGTGCGGGCTTCACCCGTTTGGCCCGCCATCAACCGCACGATCCCCTCGTTCCCGATCGTCCGGAATACGAATGCGGAAAAAGGGCCGGGGAAGCCGTTCAAGACGGGTATGTGGAGTCCGGAATCTTCGAGGAAGAAGGGCCGCTTGATCGTGATCCGGTTCTGGATGTAGGTCGCACTCTCCCGCGCCACCTCCTCGAGGGTATCGAGCTGCAGCTCGGGATAGTCGTAATCGAGATGCTCGATCGTGATCGCTCGCGATTCGGCTGCCGCCAGCTCCTGTATCTCCTGCACCTTGTGCGCATTGGCGGTAATGAAGAGCACCTTTCTTCTCTTGCCCATGGCTATTCACTGCTTTGCTTAATATGCTCCCGCGATAAAGATATACCCAGAGCAGCGCCCCCCAACGAGCACATGACCATTGGCAGCAGTATCAAACTTGAGCACGGTGCAGGTGGCGAGGGGATGCACGAGTTGCTCAAGCTCGTGCTCAGCTATTTCAACTTCTCGTTCACGGCGAACAGCGGTGACGGCGGTATAAGGAGCATGATCGAGGTGCCGTTACAGGCGCTGGACGATTCCGCAGTGGTTGCTGATATCGTCTTTACGACCGATTCGCACACCGTGAAGCCGCTCTTCTTCCCGGGCGGTGATATCGGGTCTCTTGCGGTCGCCGGTACGGTGAACGACATCTCGGTCATGGGTGCGCAACCGCTTGGGCTCTCGGTCGCCTTCGTGATCGAGGAGGGGTTCCCGATGCACGACTTCGAGCGGGTGTTAGCGAGCATGAAGCATACGTGCGAGGCGGCTGAGGTCGCGGTCGTCACGGGCGATACGAAAGTAGTGGAGCGGGGGGCGGTGGAGCAGCTGGTGGTGAACACCTCCGCGATCGGCCGGCGAACGGCCGCGCTGGAGCGCAATCTCGCGGAGGTACGGAAGTACCGTGCGCTCAACAGCAACTGGTTACTCGATTCGAATCTGCGCGCGGGCGATAGGATAATCGTCTCCGGGTATGTCGGTGATCATGGCGTCGCGCTGCTCTCGTTCCGTGAAGGTTTCGAGTTCGATACCGCGTTGGAATCTGATATCGCGCCCCTGAACAAGCCGATCCAGACGATCCTGGAGGTCGGGGGTATCGTAGCGATGAAGGATCCCACGCGCGGCGGGCTCGCGAATCTGCTCAACGAGTTCAGTGCGAAATCGAACGTCGGCATTCTGATCGAGGAGGCATCGATTCCCGTGCGGAAATCGGTGCGGAGCGCCTGCGAGCTCCTGGGAATCGATCCGCTGGAGGTTGGGAACGAGGGGAAGCTGGTGCTCGGCGTGGTCAAGGAGCAGGCGGAAGCGGTGCTGGCAGCACTGCGAGAAACAGAGCAAGGTCGAGATGCCGCGATCATCGGCACGGCGACCGCCGCTGTGAAGGGCGTGGTGATGAAGACCCGGGTGGGTGGTATGCGGATCGTGGAGACGCCCCTTGGTGATCCCGTGCCCCGGATCTGTTGAGGGTACGCTCTACCGTGCTGCTTTTCGGTAATGAATGGTGCACAGGTAGATCCTCGTGCGTTGCTTCGTTGGCCTCAGGCCAGGCGAAACAAACAGAACTCAGCTCTGGCTCAGTTTGAACCGCGGATCGTGTATGACGATCTCGGTGAGTCGCGCGGCCATGGTGCTCTTACCTAACGCGTTCGCATCACCGATCATATCCTCGAGCTCCATATCGAACTCGATCGCGCCCAGGAGCGGCACGTTGTATGCGCTCAGCTCGTCCCGCACGAGTGCGGACTCCCGCATCTTCATGTTCTCGATGACGCCGATGAGCGGCTTTTGCAGCTCCTGGAGCAGCTGAATGACCTTCTTCACCGTGACCAGGGCGACCTTCGAGCCGGTGGTGAGGATCAGGAACTCGGCGCGCTTCAGCCACCGGATGACGTCCATAGCAGCATCGCCGATGCCGGGTGGCATATCAACGATGAGAAAATCAAGGGCGCCCCACCGGGTAATGGCGAGCAATTCCAGCATCGCGTTCGTGATATCCTCACCACGCAGCGGTGCGGGCTCATCACCCGTGAAATAGCAGATGCTCATGAACGAGATGCCGTGCACCCGGGGCGGCATAATGCCGTACTCCTCCTCCGGGAAGACGCCGTCAATGCCCAGGATCACGTGTGCGGAAGGCGCGGACATGTCCAGATCGAGCAGTCCGACCTTGTAGCCCCGCTGAGCAAGGGTCAGTGCGAGCACCGATGAGGTCAGGCTCTTCCCAATACCGCCTTTGCCACCGGTTACCGCGATGATCCGCGCTATGCCCGCTAACCGCCGGTCAACCACGCTCACTCGCGGATCCATCGTCATGCCTCCTCGTTCAACTTATTTCAGCCCTTTTATCCGCTGGATCGTTACACCGCGACCCTGCACGACCTCAAAGTCAGGGCTCTTACAGCTCGGGCAGCGCATATACGCGTGCGCCACTTCCGGTGCAAAATGGATCGCTTCGCCCTCTGCTTCGTTCAGGTCCGATCTCTGATAGTGCCATTCGGTACCGCAGACCCGGCAGGTGAAGATCGCCGGCTCGTCTTCCAGCTTCACCTGCGCGTTCTGCAGCAGCGTCCCGTGCAGTTTCATGATCTCGTCCAGCGCAAAGGTGAACGGGTCGAGCTCTATCTGCTGCAGCTCACCGATCCGCACGGTGATCTCCGTGATCTCGGTCATCCCTTCTTTCCGTGCATCTGCAACGGCAGCCTCAATGACCGCCTCTGCCAGCGCCCATTCGTGCATCGTTCAGAGCCCTTCTGGTGGTTAGTACTGTAGCCCAGAGAGTTAAGTAGCTCGATTCTGTATCGCGGCGAGCGCACTGGTAGCAATAGCAATGCGGGATACCAGCTCCAGTAGTAGTTATACGGACGAACTCACGATCTATCCTGCGGTCTTCGCGAAGGCGGCCCCGGGAGCGAAAGTTAACCCTCGGGTTTATCTTTGTGCGGTGTCGGTCCACACTTGCAATCCTTGGGTGGTTTGTCGCAGGAGCTGCAATTACCCTTATTGTTCAAAGGCGCCCCGCAGGTGTAACAATAGTACCAAATTGCCATGTTCTTTATCGGAAAGTGATTGGCGCACCTGCTATTTAAACGTTACGATCACGATCACGCCCGAGCAGCACTCTTCGGCGCTCTTCCGCGACCGGGCTATTCAAGCTCGGATCGAGAAGCGTCAAGCGATACCGCTTTCATCCCCAAAAGGTTGGATAAGCCGTCGAGTGTTTTTGAGCGCGTTTTATCTCCCGGGCAACGATAACACCTATTTCACTTGCGGTTGAATCTAACTAACGATAACATGAGTCCCGGATACGGCTGGCAGGGCCGAATCATGCGCATTGACCTCTCAACCGGTGCAGTACAGACCGTCGTGCCCGACGATTCAGTGCTCACCGCGTTTCTCGGCGGTCGCGGGCTCGGTGCTAGATTCGTGTACGATGCGGGCCGTGCTGATGCGCTTTCGCCGGCGAATCCGCTGGTCTTTGCCGCGGGGCCGTTGACGGGCACCAGAACACCGGCCTCGGGTCGCGTCTCCCTCGCCACGAAATCGCCCTTAACCGGGACGATCTTCGATTCGAACTGTGGTGGCTCATTCGGACCTGCGTTGAAGCGCGCGGGGTATGATGCGGTTGTTATTACCGGGCGCTCGCCCGAGCCGGTGGTACTGGTGATAGAAGACGATCGCGTGGACCTGCAGCCTGCGGGAGCGCTCTGGGGCACGAACGTGAAGGAGACCACGCGTCTGCTCTCGCTCCGGGGTAGTGTCGCCTGTATCGGTAAAGCGGGCGAGCGGCAGGTGCTCTTAGCAGCCATTATTGCGGATAAGAAACACGCGTTTGGTCGTGGCGGCGTGGGTGCGGTCATGGGCTCAAAGAACCTGAAAGCAGTCGTTGTTAACGGCACCGGCAGCGTGGACGTCTGTGACGCTGATGAATTCGAACGGCAGAAGCAAACGATCAACCGGCTCCTGGTGGCGAGCCCGACGATTACCAAGGGCCTCGCGGTCTTCGGTACGCCCTTCCTGGTCAAGATCACGAGCTGGATGAAGATCCTGCCAGTGGCGAATTTCCGCGCGCTCGACCACCAGGCATTCGATCCCCGCCCCTTCTTTGCCACGATGATCGAGCGGCGGTATTCGCCCCGCAGAGCCGCCTGCTATTCCTGCCCCATTGCCTGCAAGCGCGAAGATGGCACGGGTACTGAACTGCCGGAATACGAGACCATCGGGCTGATGGGCGCGAATATCCAGAATCCTGATTACGACGCGATCGTTGAGGCGAACCGGCTCTGTAATGACTACGGCCTGGATACCATCTCGGTCGCCGGCGTTCTGGGCTGTTACGCGGAGTTACGAAACGCAGGTATTGCAGGACACGAACTGGTAGCGCTCACCGCGCAGATCGGTGAGCAAGCGGGTATAGGCGCGCGATTGGGGCGCGGTACGAAACGGTTCGCGGCCTCAGAAGGTCGTCCTGAGGCAGCGATGCAGGTAAAGGGGCTTGAGCTCCCTGCGTACGATCCGCGGGGCGTGAAAGGGCTGGGATTCAGCTACGCCACCTCTAATCGAGGCGGATGCCATACGCGAGCGTACCTCGTCGCGCCGGAGATCCTGAGGAAGCCGAAAGCGATTGACCCGTATACGCTAGCGGGCAAGGCGGGGCACGCAAAGATCTTCCAGGACCGCTTCGCCGCGGTTGATTCGCTCGTGGTCTGCAAATTCGCGTTCTTCGGTGCCGGTGAGGAGGAGTACGCGAATATCGTGAGTGCTGTGACCGGCGTGAAGTTCACCTCGGAAGACCTCATGCAGATTGGCGAGCGGATCTGGAACCTGGAGCGGCTGTATAATCTGCGTGAAGGGTTTACCGATGCGGATGATACGCTGCCCGAGCGGTTCTTTACCGTACCGGCGAATGGGCGCATCGTTGATCGCGCGGAGTTCCTGAAGACACGCACCGAATACTATCGCCTGCGTGGCTGGGACGATAATGGCGTGCCCACTGAACGGACGCTGAACCGATTGGGACTGGCAGAGCTGGAACGCTCATGACGACTCAGCGCGCGGATCTGCGCACTCAATCAAGCACACCGAAGTTCAGCGCTACGGCGCGGGCACCTGCTCCGGCACGACCGTCTCAGAGTACGTGAATGTTCCGTTCATCACGGACACGATCGTCACGCCCTTTGTCGGTATTCTACTCCCTGGCTCGTAGCTGATCGAGCCGGTAACGCCTTCCCAGTCCTTCGTTGCCGCGAGTGCCCCCAGGATCGCCGCGGGGTCGTCCGAGCCGGCGCGATCGATCGCGTCGGCCAGGAGCATCACGGTGTCGTACCCCAGTGCGGCGAATGCGTTTTCCGGCTCAACGCCGTATTCCGTACGGTACGCAGCGATAAACGCTCTGGCACGATCAGTGCCCGTGTCTTCGTCGAGCAGCGCGTGTGTCGTGAAATAAACCTCGCTCGTCTCCGCGCCCGCGATCCGCACCAGTTCCGGCGTATCGTACGCATCGCCACCGAAGATCGGCTGTGTGATCCCCGCGTCCCGGAACTGTTTCACAATCCTGCCGATCTCATCGGGCCCGGATGCGATATAGAGCAGCTCAGGCGCGGGGTTTAGCGCTTTTAATGCCGCGATCTGCGCTGAAAAGTTCAGGGTGCCGCCCGTGAAGGAATCTTCCCGCAGAATGGTACCACCCAGTTCGGTATATCGTGCCCTGAAATACGCGGCTAAGAGGCGCGTGTATTCCCTGTCCTCGCCTACCAGCAGGTACGCGGTCTTCAAGCCCCGGTACTCACAGGCATATTCCGCACCCGCCGCGGCTTGCACATTATCACCGAAGCAGGCGAGGAAGAGATACTCCGGCACGGCCCCGGGCAGTTTCGGCGAGGTGGCGCCCGACGTGATGAAGACGGTTTTCGCGTCGGCCGCAATCGGCGCGGCGGCGAGCACCATGTCGGTATCGCTGAACCCGATGATCGCGCAGACCTGATCCGTGTCGATCAGGCGATGGGCGCACTCCGCAATGGTGCGGGGGTCAGTCTTTCCGTCATAGAGTACCAGCAGAAGCTCGCGGCCATGTATGCCACCCCGCGCATTCAGCTCCTTTACCGCGAGCTGCGCGCCATTGGCCGAGGGTGTATCAAGCGAGGATTGCGCGCCCGCCAGGTTGTAGATCGCGCCGATTTTTACGGGTATGTCTGCGTCTACTTCGCCGTCACGTGCAAATCGCTTGCCGATCAGCTCGATGCTGACGACCGCAACGACCATCAGTACGAGAAAGACCACAATCCCGAGCAGTAATTGGTTGCGATAGGTCTTCTCCATGGGACTCACTCATCTTTTCCGTTACCTGCAGGTAGATAAATAGCCTTTGGCGTTGTGACCTCGGGTATCTTGCCCTCGAGCGTGATCTCGAAGAGCTTCGGCCAGTACTTGCCGGTGACGAAGAGCCGATCGGTTGATTCGTCGTATGCAATCCCGTTGAGCACATCAACGGGCTGCAATCGATCCTCCGCGCTCAGGAGCCCGGTGAGGTCTATCCAGCCTACTACCTGACCGCTTTCCGGCGCGATCATCACGATGCGATTGCTCGGCCACACGTTCGCGTAGATGGTGCCCCTGACGAATTCGAGCTCGTTGAGCTGCGGTACCGGTCTGTCGTCGTTATCACGGACCTCAAGCTGCTTGACCTCCCTGAAGGTCTCGGGATCCAGGAAATGGAGCGTCGCCGTGCCGTCACTCATGATCAGGTACCGGTCGTCGTGCGTGAGCCCCCAGCCCTCGGTGAGGTAGGAGAACGTGCGCCGGAGCTGAAACGTCTCTTTATCATAGACGAAGCCGATCCGTGATTGGTAGGTGAGCTGAATAAGAGTATCGTTCCAGAGGGTAATGCCCTCCCCGAAGTACTCCGCGGGCAGTTGATGTTCTTGAATGCTTTCCCCGGTTTCCGGAACGACCTTTCGCAGTCGCGATTCACCGCGCCTACCGGTACCTTCATAGAAGTACCCGTTCTCGTAAACGAGGCCTTCAGTGAAGGCTGCGGGATCGTGCGGGTAAATGCTAACGATCCGGTAGCCATACTGAACCGGTAATTCCCGGGACGGTGCGGCGGGTGCAGGCGCCGATGAATCCAGCTCCACGCAGCCGCCCGCGAGCGCGACCGTCAGGCTGATGAGGCCAACTACCCCGAGTGCGTATCTCGTCTCGGTCTTCAGTTCCACGGGACATCAATCAGGCTTATAGCCGTACGCAGTAGTAACGCTTTCGCTCTCCAGACGGACTATGCGAACAATTATCAAGGACGATCGCACTAGTAATATTCGTAGTGATGAGTGTGAATCGGGCGTGAACTATGCAGTCGCTCAGCATTGATCTTAACATGGCGGTACGCCGGAAATTGATCTGGTGCTTCTACTGGACGAGCCGAAAGGCGATACGGACTGAAGGATGTGCACCGTTTCTCATTAAAAGGATCCTCTCCGGTGAGACCACGATCAATCCTGAGCCCGGGTACGCGCTTACGTTGACGGATGAGCTCTTACAGCGTGTTGAAGACGATTTAAAGGCTGGGAAGCGCGTTTCGTTCACCATCAAGCAGGGTGCGGAAATGTTCGAGCTCGTATTCCAGAACCACCTCTTTTCGGTTGCGGCACATCGAAATAGCGAGCTTGCGGAGGAGATCATCGAGAGCCTTCAGGATGATCTGATGCAGGGGCAGCCGAATTTCTGCACCGCCTTTGTTAAGCGGCTGCGCGTTGATCTGTATGTACGATGATTGATGAACTAAGGAGGGGCAATGGCTCAGAACGAGGAGAATAACCGTTTGGATGACGACTCGACGACCCGTAAAGGCACAAAAACGCGCGAGCAGCGTGTTGGCGAGCTGATGCGGGCCTTGACCGATGAGGACTGGGATGTGCGGCGGCGGGCGGCCTATGCGCTCGGCAACCTCGGCGAGGCCGCGGTCCGGCCACTCATTCGCGCGCTCACGAACGACCGGTGGGACGTTCGTCGTAAAGCTGCATGGGCGCTCGGTAATATCGGCGATCCCCGGGCAGTTGCACCGCTACTGCACGCGCTAAAAGACGATTGTGGTGACGTGCGTGAGCAAGTTGCATGGGCGCTTGGCGCGCTCAGAGATTTAACGGCGCTCGAGCCGCTTATTCATGCGCTCTCCGACCCCGATTCGAGTGTACGACACCAGGCAGCGCGGTCGCTTGCCGTGTTCGCGGTCTTGAACGAGCATCGGGTGACTGCGGCACTGGAGGATTACGAATCACGCCTGACGGATGACGGCCGTGAGCATTTCCGGCAGTATCGGGAACTGTATGAGCAGGCACGTCAAAAGGCACGGCTCAGCGAGCGTCAAGGCTGAAAAGGCTTTTCGATACGTCCATTGTAGCATAGAGCAAAGCAAGCGCGATGGAGGAGCTGATCAAGTACGGGAAGAAGATCGTGGCAGCCGGGCTTGCGCACGCGCATTTCGGTAACGTGAGCAAACGCGTGGGCGACCAGATGCTCATCAGCACGACCGGGAGCATGCTCGACGAGCTGGACGGGCAGATTGTGACCGTCCCGGTGGATCCGGCGACACCCGACGAGCTCGATGTTATCGCATCAACCGAGGTCAATGTCCACCGTGCGATTTACCGGACGACCTCTGCGCTCGCCATTCTTCACGGGCACTCGAATTACGCGGTCGCGATCTCGATGCTGTTCGAGCCGGGCGAGCAGCTCGTGCCTGATGATTCCGAGAGCCTCTACGTGCTGCATGAGATTCCGATCGTGCGGGGCGGTGTTGGGTCCGCGGAATTGGCACGGAACGCTTCGGACGCGCTCCGCGATCACAAAGGGATCATTGTCCAGGGTCATGGCGTATTCGCACGCGGTGCCACGGTCGATGAAGCGTTCGTTGTTCTCAGCTCGGTTGAGCACGCCTGTATGGTGATGTACCTGGTCTACCTGGCGAAGCGACTCCGGGGTTAGGTCGTCGGTGAATTACGGCCGTCGTTATTGAAGAGCACAGAGACCTGCTTCAGTTCCCGGCAGTTAGTTCGCGGACAATTCACGCACATCATCAGCGGTGCTGGTGTACCGGTACCTCCGTTTCCCGGGTGGCCGGAACTAGGCGAATCCCGATCCCGCGGTAACGGGCGCTTCGGCGGGCTCCTGCACGAACGTGAGCTCGTCTCGATCCCATCGGTCCAGAGCGCGGCAAAGCTCCGCAGTCTCGTTGGTTGAAGCGTGCAGGAGCTTGAAAGATGATCACGTCCGCGCACAGTGCCTTCCGGATCTCGCTGGTCTTCGCCCCTGCTCTGAAGACCTGCTCCGCTGGCCGGAAGGACCCGTACCGGTCAAGAATGATCGCGCTCTGTCTGCAAGCTCAAGCCCTGCTTTCCGGTACGTGCGTGATCAGCGGCCAGGCCTTCACCGTGCATTCGAACGCGGGTGGCGTTTCGGTGGCCGGTAAGTGGTCTGCGGCACTTCGAGCAGCCGGAGCGAGGTACACACCGCCGCCTGCACGCGTGCGAACCCGCAGATTCATACCCGCCCGTATCTGAATCATGGCACCATGAGCACCCGGGATCAATTCGATGAATTAATTAATACTTTATCAAGAACAGTTATACTAACTTTAAGCAGCAGTAAAGTACGAAGCGGAGATAGATGAAAGATGGGGGCATTATTACGTGTTCAAGGGCTTTGTAAGCGATATACGCTATCCAATGTTGAAAAGGAGTTGGTAGCACTCGACAATGTCTCGTTCGAGCTCAAGAAAGGCGAGACAGTGGGCATCATCGGCCGGAGTGGCGCGGGCAAGACGACGCTGCTCCGCATGCTTCGCGGTTATGAACGATTCGACGAGGGGTTCATCGAGTTGAACGGCATCTGTGTAACGCCTGATTCTGAGTACGCCGATTTCCGGAAGCTTCGAGATAAGACCGCGTTCCATCTCCAGCGCTCGTTCGCACTCTACAACATCTCAGTGATCGATAATGTGATCAAGCGGCTGCGCGCGAAGCAGACGGGTCTCGAGGAGGTCCCCTCGCTCGAGGACGAGTACGAGGAGCTGAAGCAGGAGGCGTTCAAGATCCTTGATCTTGTCGGTCTCCGAGATAAATGGAATCACCTCTTCACCATCCTGAGTGGCGGTGACAAGCAGCGCGTGTTGCTTGCGCGTCAGCTGGCAAAAGAGCCTTCGTTATTACTGCTCGACGAGCCGGGCACGATGTCCGACCCCCTCACGCGCAAATATCTGCTCGATAGTGTGAAACGGGTGAAAGAACGGACAAATCTGGGTATATTGCTCGTCTCGCATATGCCTGATGTGCACCGGTATCTCTGCGATCGTGTGCTCATGCTGGATCACGGCCACATCGTAGCTGATGGCGAGCCGGAACGGATCATCAGGAAGTTTCTGGAGTCGCTCGAGCCCGTCAAACCCCTGGCGCCCATCGCGGATGAACGACACACCATGGTCTGGCTCGACCATGTCTGGAAACGGTACGATATGGTCACGAGCCATACGCTCATGCGCACCATTGAGATGCAGGATGTGTCCGTCAAGATCCCCCGAGGCGATATCGTCGGTATAGTAGGGCCGTCGGCGATGGGGAAGACGGTATTCATGCGGCTCCTGGGCGGTTTTGAGAGCCCTGACCGGGGGCATATCCTTATACGGATCGGTCGCGTCGATTTTGCGAACATTGCGGAATACGGGAGGCGCTCGATCGAAGCCCGGAGCAAGCTGGGCATCGTCCATCAGGAGTTCGCCCTGCCGCCGCATCAGCTCGTGCAGGACCTCTTCGCGCAGCGGATCGGGCTGAAGAAGTTCGAGATGATCAAAGAGGCACTGGAGAAGGCGAAGGAGTACCAGATCAGCGATGTAACACTCGATGTGCTCCTCCGACTGGCGGATATGCCGGAGGAGGAAGCGCGGGCGCGGCTCAAGGAGATCGGACTCGATGAGAACATTCTGGAGGCACTCTTCCCGAAATTGCCCGCGACCGAGGCGTTCACAGCCGCGCAGCAGTATCTGCAGGCGATGAACCTCCCGGACGAGATCTTTGGACGGTACATCTCAGAGACGAGCATGGGTGAGGAGATACGGCTTGCCATCGCGTCGCTGCTGGCCTCGAACTGCGAGATCCTGCTTCTTGATGAGCCCTTTGGCGATATTGACCCGATATCGCTCCGGATCGTGACCAATGCGTTGAAGGATTTAAACCGTGAGTTCGCGACCACGATCCTCGTGGTGAGCCACCAGCTCGAGGTCATCCGCGAGTTGACGCATGAAGCGATCCTCATCGATGAAGGCCGGGTGATCATGCGCGGCGATCCGAACGAGGTCTGCGATGCGTTCCTCGACCGCCGGTTCAAAGAGCTGGTCTGAGTGAGAACCGCGCGTTCCCGTCAGGATCCCGCACCCTGCGAACTCGAGACGATGACCGCCTGAAGGTGTAAAAGAACTATATCTTATATAACGTCAGGACGGTTATCTTCTTGAAGATTGATGCAGCAGCTCCGCTGGTGTAGTTCGGCCAAGCATAAGGGCCTCTCGAGCCCTTGACCGGGGTTCAAATCCCCGGCGGAGCATCTAACCAAAGGTTCAAAGCCCCCACTTTTAGACTGCTCCACAACCCGCACATTTCACTCGCGATTCAAATGTTCTTCCAGGCCCTGCCTCAGCCGCGTCCTGAATTCCGGCTTCTTCATCAGCGCCAACAAGACGGATACCATATCGAATCCCTCCTCCTCGGATCTTCTTATCTCATCGAGCAACAACAGCTGCCGATTCGCATATTCGCGCGCGTATTCTTCCGCCGCGAGTCCGCGATGGAGATAATAGCTGATCGCCTGCGAGCGACTGTCCCAGAGACCCTCTTCCACCTCTTTATCGAGCCGTTGCTTCGTCCGTGAAGTAAGGCAGATCGAAAACGTATCCTTAATGTCCCCAGCTTTTTTTCTCTTAGATTCGGCGCGTCCGCCCCGCGCCTCCCCGCCTTCTACCATTTGGTTTCACCTCACCGATACCATTCTTTATCTTTGTTTATAAATATTGCTATTCAACAGATAAAAAGTATTTCGTTCATGTGTAACAATACCATTTGTCCATACAAACACCATTTGTCTATTAGTTTTATATACTCGCCCCGCGCTAGATAATTCCTGTTGGGGTTCGGCTAACCCAAACAAAAAGGAGGCATGTTGCCATGGAAGACAAACCGAAAGAAACGGAAGTAATGGGACACCCTGGCATTGTAGGAATTGAGCTAGATGAGGGGCACATATCTCGTTCTACCCCAGAACACACCCACTCCCCGTCTAAGAAACCTCTAAGTCTGGAATCGCGGCAGGAATTGAAACAATTTGTTGAGAAATGGCGACTGTTCATCGACGATCCTTCGCTTTTGGATCAGCCGATGCGCATGGTTGCAGAGTTCTTCAGAGAAGTTGCGATCGAGGAGGGGCTGATCGGTGAATGAAAGACATCGTCGTGCAAAAGTCGCTGCGGTGCTCGGTGATCAGGGACACGGTGACGACCAAAGACGGTGGGGTCACCGAAGAGCGCACCGTGAGGCTCGAGAACGACATTTTCGCCATCACACTAAGAGGGCAGCCCGACAAGCTGCCCTTCACCGAGGGCGAAGAGTACAGCGCCGAATTCCGCACGCCGCAGATGCAGCTACCCTTTCTTGACGAGACGACCGCCGAGAGCGTGCAGCCGGCGGACGCGAACGGCACGGACGGTGATATGGAAAGCGGTGAGTGACACGAACACGGCGGTGGGGTACGGGCCTACTCCAAAGCGGACTCGTTTCACCTCCTCTTTTAGCTTCCCGCTGAGTTATCGCCCCCATAACTCCAGGGTTCTAAAGTCCGCGGAGAAATAGGTCCGGCCCCAGATTCCCGTTCGCATGGACCGGCGGTGTGATCACAGCCCTCAATGCCGATGAAGAACACGAGATCGCGGCACGCCGTCATCGCTGCGCGCTCTGCGGCGAATCAAAGCAGCTGACGCATAAGAGGATCTCCGGCGGCGTGCCCTCTTTTATTTGCAACGAGTGCGCGCAGGACTACGTGCAGCGCGCACAACGCGTGCAAACGCGGCACGAGTCTCCTAAAAAGCTCCTCATCGAAGTCTCTGCTCGCGTCGCAACAGTAACGTTCAACGGTATCGTCGAGGACCTCAAACGCCTGGTCGATGAGTACCTGGACGAAGAGGGCTTCGCTGACGATATAGATATCCGGCTGATCAGGTCCGGGGTGAGTGAGTGAGTAACATGATCCTCATAGCGTATTCTGCACTCACGCTGCGTGAGGCCTGTTATGTCTGTAAGACCGTCGGCGGTCATTTCGATGCCGACCGTCAAGCGGTCATGCTGCAGGAAGAGGACGAGAGCGATGTACGTCTATACCATGCGTCGGAGGCGTCTTGCGACGAAGCAGATAGAACGCTAACCTGCAAAATCTGCGGTCAGGTACTAAAGGGCGCATCCGAGCAGGCCGCAGTAAACGAACTCGGGTGGAAGAAGCGCGAACTCTCATGGATATGTCCGCACTGCGTATGGGAGCACAAGCTTCAAGAAGCATGAAAGACTCCCAACGAAGTCGGGCTGGCTGGTGAGTGGGAACGAAAATAGCTTAGCTGCTGCTTCCATGAGTGACGGTTTCGAACTCGCAAAAAAAGAAGTACAAAAACAAGACCCCTCTTCACCAGACCCTAGCTTGAATTTTAACTTGTTGTCAGTACAACGCCCGAGACCAGCTCTAATTGGTCCAGGGCCCTTTAGCTTCGATATCGCAGAAAAGAAGTTAAAAAACAAGACCCCCCTTTTTCCGCACAAGACCCCGAAGTTAAATTTTAACTTGTCCCTGCTACAGCAGCTCTCCCGCGGCCGACGCCCCGCTCAGATCGCACGTGAGCTCGGCATCTCGAAGCCCGCGCTGCAGTACCATCTGAACCAGCTCAAGGCCGCAGGGCTCATTTCAAAGCTCGGCTACGGGTGCTGGGAAGTTAACGATACAGCCCCGATTAACCCCCAGAAAAGAAGTACGAAAACAACCCAAGTCACTCTCGACAAGACCCACAAGTTAAAATTTTCGGAGATGCCTGATTCCGTCCGCGGGCACGCATTTGTGTTCGTACTGAAGGTGCCGCCGGGACTGCTGAACTGGAACAACCGGCGGCGTGAAGAATATCTCAAGAGGCACGGGATCGCATACCAGCCGCTCAGGATCGCAGGTGGCGGGCAACGCATCTGGGTGGGCGGCCGGAAGGTCTGGCTGACTACCAGCTCGATCGTCATCTACGAGAAGAGTTCGTTCTTCGCGGCAACGGCGAAAGACGCGAAGCATCATGCGCTCTTCTCATTCATCGCAGTCGTGAAGAAACTCGAACGAACACTCCATGCGGACTTCACGTTCAAACTCGGGAAAGAATACCGGTTCAAGGTGTCAAGGCAGCACTATGCGCTCGTGCAGAACGCACTCGCAGAGCAGTACGACCACGAGGGCAAGCGACTGCAGGTGCGCGAGCCGGACGCTGGCAAGTTGTGGTTTGTGATTGATAACTCGTTCAACCTGCACGAGGCGGAGACGGTGCACCCGCGCACCGCGGACTCGGACAACGCGAAGGTGCAGAACTTCTTCAACTCACTGAAAGCGTGCCCGGTGACCACGGACGTGCTCGTCACCGCGATCGCGGGCGTCACGCAGAACCAGGTCCTCTTCGCGGAGAATATCACCAATCACATCCAGGCGGTTCGGGAGCTCGGGCAGGGTGTGCGGGAGATGAACCAGCTGCTCGCAAAGCTCGAGGTCACGCAACGCGACGCGCGCGCATCGCAGGCTGAGCGGATGCAGACGCGCGAGGTGAAGAAGAAGAAGTGGTAGTGATCATCCCGCGTCGTAAAACCATTCGCATGATGCGAAACGCAAACCACGAAGCGTGCTGGCCCGAGATACAGAAGAAGGCACGGCGCGTCAGAACGGTCGTTGACGACACAGGCGCGCGCTTCGTCGTTTACCGCATCTCAGGCAAAGAGCTCATGCAGGTGATGATCAAGCATCGCACCACAATACTCGCCCCGCGTGACGATTAAACATTCCGCTACCACGCCCATTCCGAAGGTTGCGGTTTGCATGTGCAAGTTTTATATAGTATTCAAACTGTTCTCGTGATTGGGGCATGAATATGGTAAGAAAACCGATGAAGGTAAGCTTCTGGAAGACGCTCACATCTTCACACATCCTGTAAGGCACCGGATCGTGGAGCTGCTCGCGAAAAGGCCGATGCACATCGATGCGCTAAGCAGAGCGTTAGATGAAAAGAGGGGGCTCGTCGCCTATCATCTTGATACCTTGCAAGAGCACGGATTCGTGAAGAGCGAGTACGGTATCTTCCTTTTACAAGAGCTAGAGCAAATCGTAACGGCACTGAGGGTGTACAGGGTGACCGATAAGGTGGTGGAGGTGAAGGTGAAAAGAAAAAGGAGACAAAATTTAAAAGCCAGATCCATCCGGGACGCCATCACCAGCATTGGGTGCGGGACCTCTGGGTTCTCCAGGTTTGTCTTCATTTACCCAACCACCATCCCAGCCAGGACCATCTTGCACGCCATCACCAGCATTGGGTGCGGGACCTCGTGTTTCACTAGCAATTACACCCGGAGAAAGGATGGTTGCCACAACTATTGCAGTCAAAAATATAACCAGTATCTTTTTCATGTACTCATCACCGCCTATCTCGTTTTGCACCTACATGTGCAAAATGAATAGGGGCAAACCACCTTAAAAGGTTTTAAGGTCTTATTCGGTTTAATCTTCCTCCTTTTTATGTACAACTCACAGAGCTGCTTGCGGAGCGGCCGATGCCTATCGATGCTCTGAGCCGTGCCTTAGATGAAAAGAGGATGCTCGTCGCGTACCATCTCTCTACGTTGCAAGAGCGCGGATTCGTGAAGAGCGAGTACGGTATCTTCCTTCTGCAAGAGCCAGAGCAGAGAGTCACGGCGCTGCGGGTGTACCGGGTGACCGATAAGGTGGTGGAGGTAAAAAGAAGCTATCCGCTTCCCCTGTTCCGCGCTCAGATATGAAGAGCGATAAAAAAAGGTGTTACGAGGTGCTATTTGGTATAGGATATATCGAAGCGGTTTTAATGTTTATGGCGATCATATACATGAAATCCCGATCAAAATAGGCAATTTGTAGGCTACTTATACCTATTTTTAGGTAAAGGAGATTAGCATGATGAGCGAAGAAAAAGCTGAATACGTACTTGTATCGCTCTGTTTGTTGGGGGTACCATGCAGATTTCATGGCAAGCGGGAAGTTATGGGGCACCGGATCGGGCGCCCATCCCTTATCGCTAGGCTCGAAAAGCGGTATCGACTGCTTCCACTTTGTCCGGAGCAGCTTGGGGGGCTTACTACACCGAGACCAGCGGCGGAAGTCATAAGCAGCGGACGGGTGCGAGCGAAGGACGGTGCGGACGTCACCGAGCAGTACGAACGAGGCACCGAGATCGTACTTGAGATCGTGGAGCGGTACGGCATAAAGCGGGCGTGGCTACTCAAGGATAGCCCGGCATGTGGTCGCGGCTACGGGATCGTGCAGGAAAGATAAGTACCTGCTAAAGAGGTACTTACCAGAAGTACACAACCTTTTATAAATGGAAATAGTATTCTCTTTTGTTGAGATGGGGGTGGAGTTAAAAAGGCAAGGAAGCTGACTGCATCATCGATGAAGAAAGGGATGAAGGTGTGGGGTGTGGTGGCGGTTTTGATGGTTCTTGGGAGTTTGCTCGTTGGCGTTGTGAGCGCAGGCGAAGTCCCATTTTCGCCATATTATCCTGAACCAAGATCTAACAAACAGTGGTATCTTAATCAAAATGATGGCTATCTTCCAGAAAGCACTACAACAAATTGTGGTCCTGCTGCAGCTGCGATGGTAATAAATTATTTTACAGGTAAGAAGCTGAGTCTCCAATACCGGGATTTAAAGCACTACTCGCCATCGCAGGAGTATTCGGCGTGGCATTCTTCGTTTTGAAAAGACGGAAATGAATGAGAATGGGATAGGTGAAGAGGAATACAGGGCTTTTATTGGAAAAAAAGCCGATTATTATACCAAAAAATGGTCAGCTATGGATGTTCGGCAAAGTAAGTGGTCTTGGAATTGGGGTGCTTTTATCTTCAGAGAATTATGGTTTGCTTATAGGAAGATGTATATTTTTGCTTTGATCCTTTTTATTTTTCTTGGTTTAATAGTTGTTGTATCCTCAATATATTTACAAATCGAAGATGAAGATATGGCTAACTTTGTGAAAGGTGTAAAAATATTATATTGGGCTATTGTTGCCGTCTATGCGAACTACTTGTATCACAAACACGCAGACAAGAAGATTATTGATTTTAAAAGCACAAGTACCGGTGAATTGGCTACATCAGAATTAGCTAAACGCGGAGGGACCTCCTTAATTGCTCCCGTTATTTTTATAGTTTTTGAAGGCATCCTATTTTTTATATAGAATGAAAGCCACAAAATTATTGATAAGAGTAATGCTTTGAGCGTTGAGGAAGTGCTAAAAAAGGCTCGTGCAAGACACAGCATGACCTGTTGGATCGCAGGATTCTCCGGCTCACTGGCGAGGCATTCGGTCAAGGAGCCTTACTGACGCAGGCAGACCTAGCGATCCTCTTGAACGAGAGCACGAAAACTGTTGCGCGGCATATCAAGGACCTGGAGACTCATGGCCACGTCGTGCCAACGAGAGGCAGCTGGAAGGACATCGGTCCCGGGGTGAGTCACAAGAAACGCATACTGGAGCTTTACCTCAAAGGCGATGAATACACGGAGCTAGAGCGGAAGACCAAGCACAGTGGCGAAGCGATAATGCGGTACGTGAAAGACTTCGCCCGGGTCCTGGTTCTTACCGAGGAAGAGTACTCAGCGGCAGAGCTCAGGATCGTAACCGGGCTATCGGACAGGATAATTCGAGAGTACCAGGAGCTTATTGAGCAGTATTCAGGTCACGAGTACCGTGAGCGGTTAGAGCACCTGAGAGCGATCTTCAAAAAAAGGCGACGATCGGCGACCCCCGGGAGCTAGGGGTCTCAGGCACCTCAGGGAGGTGGTCTCCATGAACGTTCCCGCGATGATCGAAGCGAAGGTGGCGAACTCCTTGAAAGGTGTGCTCATAGACCTCATCCAGCGCGAGTACCAGTTCATCGCCGGTGAGATAATATCCAGGAGATGTTCGCCAATGATGTCTTTTTCACTATTATGTACAGCTCACAGAGCTGCTTGCGGATCCGGTACATTTAAATATCGTCCGAACCTCATCTCTACGTGGTCTGATACAGACCGCCAACGCACCTGCCAAACCGCAACCTACCATGACCCTCAAGGAAAAAGCGATTGCGTGGTTCAGGCTCACTCGACTCCCCCTCTATTCCCTGGCCTTTATCGCCTATAGCATGGGTGCGGCCGCGGCGCACGCGACCTATCAGCAATTTGATGGGGCGGTCTATGCGCTCGGCGGTCTGGGGCTCATATTGATTATGCTGAATGCGGTGATCCTCAATGAGTACGTGGATTACCCCTCCGATTGTCTCAATAAGAACCGAGGCGCGTTCAATGCGGGTTCAGGCGTGCTGGTAGAGGGTAAACTCGGATTTTCTGAGGTAAAGGCGGGTTTCGTCCTCATACTCTGTGCAATCCCCGTTTGTGCCTATGTGCTCATCCAGTTAGCAACGGAAGTCTCGGCAACTTCCGTTCTCGCATTGGTATTTATTGGTATCTTCTTTGGCTGGGGATATTCCGCGCCACCGCTTAAATTCAGCTATCGCGGTCTCGGCGAACTTGTCAATAGTTTGATGCACGGCCCCGCGATTGTGCTTGCCGGGTTCGTACTTCAGACCGGAATGTGGACGAGCTCATTGCCCTGGCTCTTGGGCACCCCGCTCTTTTTCGCTACACTTGCTGCAGCGATTTTGGCTGATCTTCCTGATTACCGATCCGATGCTGAGATCTCCCGAAAGACCGTTCCCGTCATCATTGGACCACGATTGACGGCACTACTCGCGTCCGGGTTCATTGCGCTTGCCGTTATTGCTGGTTTAGCGCTCTGGTATGTTGAACTCATTAAATATCCACTTGGACTGCTGATTCTTATTGTTGTCCCCAATGCAGTGATTCAAGAACGCGCAGTAATCACAATGATTAAAAAAGCTGATTATGATCGCCACATGACGGATATTATGAAATATGCGGATTTACAAATGCTTCTGTTTGGACTCTTACCATTACTAGCGTTCTTATTAAGATAAAATTCTGAACTAGGAGACGGAGTGGTCGACAGCGATCTTGCTGAGAATCTCGCGCTCAATGAAATCTTATATTCAGCTTTCTTCCCTCTCAAAGATGCAGATCAAGCCCAGCTGGCCGCACAGGGCGATCTCCTGCAACCGCCAGCCGCTCGCAGCCGGGTCCGAACTGTCTCGACTTGAGCATCCGGGTAGCTAAGGTTCATCTGTGTGCGTTCTATATACCGTAAAGTTACTAATGTGATTGGGGCAGAAATATGGAAAGAGAACCGTCAGAAGGTAAGCTTTCAGAAGACTTTTACGTCCTCATTCATCCCATACGTTACCGAATCGTCAAATTGCTTGCCGATAAGCCGCTGCACGTAAATGCAATTGCCCTCGCGATGGGTATTGAAAGGCGGCACATTACCTACCATTTACGGATCCTGGAGGACTCTGGATTCATAACGAGCAAGTACGGAGTCTCGGAAGAGAAAAAATTGAGGGGAAAGGCACTAAGGGTGTGTACGCTTACTGACAAGGTCGCGGAAGTGAAAGCGGCGTTGAAAAAGGATCTGGAGTAGGATCTAATTGCCTTCGTCTGGGGGCGGAGCCAGCTAGCTTCCGAGTTTAAGTTCATCTCGATCCTATTCGTACTTATATGGTGCCGTACGTATTGCGCGCACCGCAGGGGCTGTTTACCGTGCCTTCAGTGAGCTCACATTCCGAGGAAGCGAAGCCGCCCGCGCATCGCGGACGCAGCGGGGCAGCACAGTCAAGAGCACGCATATCCACCGGTCTGCCGCGGCTCGATCCGATCTTGGGCGGCTTCAAAGCGGGCACCGTGAGCCTGATTGAGGGCAACCATCCCCTCATCTCCGAGGCGCTCTCGCTGCTCGCCATCAATGCGGTCACGCACTTGGAAAAATCGGTCGTGTACGTGGACGGCGGTAATTCCATTGATCCTTACCTCATTGCGACGCTCGCCAAACGGTCAGGGGTAAAACCAGCTCAGGTGCTACAGCAGATCCTGGTTGCACGGGCGTTCACCGCGTATCAACTGGACACCATCATCTCTGATCGGCTCGAAGCGGTGCTCGATCAGGCAGAGCTAGGCCTGCTGATCGTTGCTCGCATTACAGATCTCTTCCTGGATCGGGCGGTGGCAGAGAAGGAGGCACTCGCCATGTTGAGCCGATGCGTTGCGCGCATCGAAACGAGCACTCACGATCGAGCGCTGATCACCGTGGTCACGAAGCGGCGACGAACGCCTTCATCGCGCGCGCTGGCGTTCGATGAGATCCTCGCGAAGCTCCCGGAAGACCGGATCAGCGTAGAACGCAGGAGGAAGGGCGTCAGGCTGCACCAGCACACGCGCGATATCATCATGGACTACGTGCCGCTTTCGATCTATCAAACGACCCTGGATGAGTTCATAGGCGGTGGTACGTGAGATGGGTAGGACGGTCCGCACCTATCGGACGGTGCTGGAGGAGTTGATCGCCGACTGGGAACGGTTTCGGAAAGCGCTGCGGAAAGAGGATCGGGAAGCGTTCGATCGCCTGATGGCGAAAGCGCGCACACATGCCAGTGCGGCCAGCTACGACGCACGCGTTGACCCCAGCGAATCGCTCTTCATGTCTATTCTGGTGGAGCTGGAACGCGAGCTCGAGGCGCTCAGAGCGAAGGTCGCGGAGCTTGAGCAGCAGCAGAAGGAGGAGCAAGAGCAGTGAACGGCTGGGTACTCGATGTCGGTGCGGATTATGAGCAGAACTCGATCATGCTCTGGCTGAAGCAGGAGAGCGGTTTGGTCGAAGCGGTGGAATGCCCCTTCTTACCCTCGCTTTATGTGCACGCGGCGCCGGCGAACTTGCAGGTGCTGGAAGAGACCTTCGAGGACGAGCCGTTCGTCAATGCATGGGGGTACGAGGAGAAACGTCTGTGGCCGGGCGAGCCTGCGCAGGAGGTATTGCGAATCACGCTCGCGGAGTACCGGATGCTTATGAAGCTCGCGCGCGAGATCGACGAGATGGGTGATTACTCGCTCTACGAGCTCTTCAACGTGGATCTCAGCATCCCCACGGCGTTTATGCTGGAGAAGGGCATCGTCCCGATGGCGCAGATCGGACTCAAGAAACAATCAGAGTTCGAGCTGCTCGAAGATCTCACCGCGATTGATTATCCGGTACCAGAGCTCCGAAGCGTCAGCCTGGAGGGCAAGGTCAACGCTACAAGCACGCAGCACATGGCTGCATGTCCAATATCTGAGCTCTTGCTGGACGGCCAGCCGGTAGCGGGTCGCACTGAGCGGGATTTGCTCAGCGGACTCATTGAAGCCATCACTGCTAGGGATCCGGACATCATTTACACCCCTAACGGCGACGCGTTCCTCATCCCGTACCTCATGGAGCGTGCACGGGTCAACGAACTCGATGACTTCTGCCTCGGCCGCGGACGCGACCTTCGGCCGGTGGGGCAGCCGAAGTCCTATTTCAGCTACGGGCGCGTGATCTACCGGCCACCGAAATGCCGCTTCAACGGCCGGATACACATCGATCAGAGCAGCTCGTTCCTCTTCCGCGAGGGTGGCCTTCCCGGCCTGATCGAGCTCGCACGATTATCCCGGATTCCGCTGCAATCGGTATCCCGTGTGACACCCGGCACGGTGATCACCGCGATGCAGATCGCAGAAGCGTCGCAGGAGAACGTCCTCATCCGCTGGAAGAAGAACGTGCCCGAGGCGTTTAAAGACGCGCAAACGCTCTTCCTCGCTGATCGCGGCGGCATGATTTACGATCCCCGCGTGGGCGTCCATGAAGACGTGGTGGAGATCGACTTCACCTCGCTCTATCCAAGCATCATGGTCAAGCATAACATCTCGCCTGAGACCGTGCTCTGCTCGTGCTGCCCGGATAGCAGCCACCGCGTCCCGATCATTGATTACCCGATCTGCGAGCAGCGGGTGGGGCTGATCCCGCGCGTCCTGGAGCCGCTGATCGCGCGCAGGAGTGAATACAAGCGACGCGTGAAAGCGAAAAAATGGCAGGATAACTGGGCGATCTATGAGGCACGCAAGAACGTGCTGAAATGGATCCTCGTTACCTGTTTCGGCTATACCGGTTACAGAAATGCACGGTTCGGACGGATCGAATGCCACGAAGCGATCAATGCGTACGGCAGAGAGCTTTTGCTCCAGACTGCGCAGATCGCCGAAGAGCGCGGCTACGAGGTGCTCCACGGGATCATCGATTCGCTCTGGTTGAAGGGCGCCGCGCAGAATGCACGCGACCACGAGCTATTGCGGCAAGCGATCGAGCACGAAACGGGCATGCCGCTGGAGCTCGAAGGCGTGTACCGCTGGGTCGTCTTTCTGGCCCGGAAGTCCCAGAGCACGGGCGCGCTGAACCGCTATTACGGGCTCTTCGCGGACGGCACGATGAAGATCCGCGGCCTGGAGCTGAGGCGTAGCGATACGCCGCAACTGATCAGGAACGCGCAACTGGATCTGCTGAAGGTGATGGCCCGAGCTGATAACGTCGCGGCGCTGTACGAGCTCATGCCTGACGTGATCGGGGTGCTCCGGAGGTACGCTGATCGCATCGTGAACGGCGAGTGCGCGTTGGAGGAGCTGGTCTTTACGCCCGTGGTCTCACGCGAGCTCGAGTTCTATTCGCACCTGACCAACAGCGCCGCCTGCCTGCTCCAGTTGAAGCGGCGTGGACGTGCCGTGCACCCGGGCGAGCGGATACAGTACATCGTGACTGATGCCGGCTCAGCGCGCATCGCGAAGAAGGTAAAGGCCTGGGCGCTGGTTGACGGCACGGAACAGTATGATAAGAAGCGCTACGTCCGGCATTTGCTCAGGGCAGCCGAAAGCATCCTCTCACCGTTTGGCTATACGGAGCGCAAACTGGCAGAGATCATTAAACCTACAAGACAATTGACGCTTCCGATCTAACTCGCAAGCTCTGAAGAAACGACAAGCTCAGTAGTCACATCTGAAGAACTGAGTTCAGGATCTTTAACCTTGAGTTTCCTTTACTTTGCGACGAGCCCCTCAAAGGTCTTCGCTACGTCGCCCAGTAGCTTCTTCTCCTCTGTACTCAGGTTCGGTGATACCTGCAAACCCTTCAACACGCCGATTGCCTCAATGGTCTTAGTGATCTGCGCTGCAGGTGCTACCTTCTCAGCTGCTTTCTTTGCTCGCTTCGTTGCTCGCTTGTGATTCATCCTCACATGCCGTGCTAATTCCAGGGGTGTTCCAAACTTCTCACCACAATATTTGCATTTATATTCTGCCATAATAGCACTACATAAGTCAAGGCTATATAAATATTATTGACATTTATCTCACATCGATGTCTGTAACCACACGGGAGAGTTAAGTAAGAGATGCATATTGCATCCCGTGTTATGTGCACCTTAACAGTTCCCTTACTCACTTCGTTCGCCCCAACCTAACAGCATGAGTGCACGATCGTTATGGGCCTCATGGGCGTGGTGCCCGTGCTAATCCTCATGGGGTGGGTTCACAGGCGCTAACCTCGCTGCTACTGTGAAGAAAAATGCCGATTGCAAAAGGGGAACACTGAGCCGCAAGAGCTGGTCGTTCTAAAATCCGAGATTTTACCCCTAAGAAGTTTCTGCCTGTGGTACGTGCTCCGAAGGGCAGAAACATCTTTAGCGGTCGCCCGACCAGCTCTTGCTTTGATTTGAGCAGGGCATGTTCAATCCGTTTGATCGAGCGAAGGAGAAACCTTCACTCTTCCCGTTGAATTTAGGACGAGAGACTCCGCTCTCGTGCTCTCGGTAAAACAAAAAAATTAGAGGGGAAGAAGAAGGGGGGTGGAGGAGGCGGATAAGGCGGCGAAGAAGAAGAAAGAAGAGGAGAAGAAAAAATGAGAAGAATGAAGTTTGTAGTAAGGAAAGTGAAGGAGTGTTTGGTGAGGGAAGGTGTGGTTTTTAGTGTGAGAAAGTGGGGTGGTATTGGAAAGTGTAGTGAAGTGATAGTTGAAGATGTGGGAGTTTGTGAGAAGAGATGTGTAAGGTGGATTGAGAGTAAGGAGGAGTTAAAGGAGTTTGTGGGGTTGAGTGGGTTGAGAAGTGTGGATGAATGGTGGAGGTGGTGTGAGAAGTTTGGATGTAATAAAGGTGGATGGTTGTGGGAAGTGAAGGTTGTGAAGAGAATGAAAGGGGGTTTGGAGTTATGGATGTGAAAAAGGTCCTGCGACGGTGGAGAATCCGACGGTGGGACCGTCGGAGGTTAATGATTCTGGAAGAGCTCCTGGGGGGAGTGAGGACCTGTGGAGGTGTGTAATATGATTTATGATCCCTGGCATAGGCCTGCAACCGGGATCGAATCCTGGAGGGATCACAGGAGGAATGAAATGAAAACCCGAGAACATTTCCCCACCCTGGACCCCTCAGTTCGTGAATACGTGCTGAGGGTAAATAAAGCCGACGAGATGCGTGGCGAACTCATCGGACAGGCCTTGATCTTCGAGGCCGAGTTAAACGCCTGGATCGACAGAATGGAAAAACAGGAGGATGCCGAAGATGGCTGCTGAAGATCTTGCAACGAAAGCGCAGATAAAGCGCCTGTACGCTGTCATTTACGCGACCCACAACGATCCGAAGGACTGGAAGAAAGAGAAGAACGTATCCTCCTTCGAGCGTTTGAGCCGCGCCCAGGTATCCGAATATATCGAGGAGCTCGAAGAGCTTGAGAATGAGCTCAAAGGGCGGAACCATCGGGAACTGAGCGAAGGCACGCAGCGCCAGGTAACAACTACGCTCATCGATGCGGATGCTGAGCCCGCGGCTGAGCCGAAGACGGACCTCGTGGTGGCGGACCGCGAGCGCGAAATAGCGGACTTAGCGAGCATAATGCGAGAATGCGCGCGCGCAGCACGCACAATCGTCGAGGACGAGCTCGCGAACGGTGGCGGGCTCACAGAGACCACCAAGGCGACCCTGATCGAGCGCTTCTCGGTGACGTTGTTCATCGAGGCGCGAAAGCGAGGTTTCTAAAGATGACCATCTGCGAGCGTGCAGAGAAGATCGAGAAGGAGTTAAACACGTTAAATGCGCAAGGGATAACCTCAAAACTCATACAAGATCTTGGAGCCGCTCCTTTTGCAGTTATGGATTCTGAAGCCTTTAAGAGGTATCTGAGAGGAGAATTGGAAAGGGTGCTAATCAAGTAAGTGAAGAAAGTACAGTGCAGGCTTGCGCCGCAAGCTGGAACCGGCTCCGCGATCGACCGCAAGCGCAGAAAGGCAGCGCGCGCGAAATTTGCCGGAAATTTGGTGGCATTGGCGACGCCGCCCATCTCGCCGCACTCCCCGCGCCCGTGCGTTCGCAATCCTTCTGGCAACTTCGAGCTCGTGCTGCGTGAACGGCAACAGGCGGCTAAGGTCACCGTGCCCCACAAACTCGTCTGGCATAGCACGCCGAAGGTCGCCCGCATACAGGCGATCGAGCCCTATTATTCCAACGGGCAGCTGCTCTTCCTCGATACCTGGAACCGTGATTATCCCGAGCTCGTGGAGCAGCTGATCCCCTACCCGCTTGCAGCGCATGACGACGGGCCTGATGCGCTCGCCGGCGCTATCGCGCTGATTCTTGCGAATGAGAAGGCGCAAAGGCAGGTGCTTATTCCGCGTGCGCGATAGCCCCTCTCGCTGTCGCGCTAACACTACCCGTTATTCCATCGCACGCTTTGAGTCTGTTCCGCGCGCGGCACTGCTGTCTGTCTCTGCCATGCCCACCGGCGCGCATTTCCGCCACCCGCCGCTTCATTTCCTCCGCTTTATCGCTTCGTCCTTCCACTTCACTGTTTCTTCCCCCGTAGTTCGCTTTCTCACAATCTTTATTCACAATTTGTAAGAGCCACCGCACACCCCAGATTGATTCCTGATCGCCCGTTTGACTTTGCGATTTAATAGCGGGTTTATTTGTTTACTGTATTTTTTCAATCGCCAAAACATAGGTATTTAAGTACAAAATGCTTTCTAATAAATAAGAGAGGAAAAAAAGATGGAAATAAAAGCGATTGATAAGATGGTGGAAAAATCTTTAATAACCTGTATAGATACGGGACTGTCAACTTGTTGGGGGTTGAAAATAGAACCATCAAAGTTAAACCGTGTATTGTGGAAATACGGTCTGATTTTCAAACTCAATGACGGACTTGAAGACTTTTCAAAAGCAGAGACCTAGCGTGTAATATCTAATCCCTAGCCTAGTTCTAGGTATAGAAGCGCGATACGGGACACCGTTGTGGTGTCCCAAATTATGAGCGCTTACTCTTTGAGTCTATCCGAAGACATAGTGGCAGTATTAACAGCATTCATGTGAATAATTAATAAGAGTATTATACTTTTTTAAAGAGTCATCAGGGAAATGAAACTGAGGAAGCTAATTACGGAACTTGAAACAGGTGGAGATTACGAACAGGCAAGGCAGGTAAGAGAAACATACCGAGGGAGCAAAAGAATGGTGGCACATTTGGGGATCTGGGAACTAATAACAGAGCTTGAAACAGGTGGAGATTACGAACAGGCAATTAAGGTACGAGAAGCACGCAGATGAACAAATAATGGTAACAAATTCGTAAACATTTGACGAATGGGTATATAGTTATTACTTATTAAATCACCTATTCATTTTATGTTAACTACATTTTTCTTACATTTTATTTTCATACCACCGTCATCCACTACTTCATATATATCTTATACTCATTAACGAAGGGCTGATGTAGTGCTGCACAGTACCGAGTGTTTAAACAGCTTACTGCGCACGTGACACATTTGATTATGTGTGCATAATACGGGGGCGCAATCACCCCAGCTAGCGCATCCGGCCCGTCAATGAATGCCCCCCAAAAAATCGCTCAGAGAGATCTTCAATCGTTTTTTCGTTCGTATTCCATATCCCGCCCAGCCAGAACATGGGGTATTATTCCCGCTACCTGGTTTACTGACAGAATCGGGTATGTCTTAAACTTTATGTATGGTAAGTACTTCCAATTCTCCAGAGTGATCTCTTGTTCAGTCCCTTCACAGATGGCGTAACCGCCGAGTTCGCCACCAGCAAACATTCCCCAATCCAGAGTTATCCCCCGCTTTAAGTCCTCTTTGACCATGTTCACCATCATCGTCTGACTACGGATTTGCTCTTCAGGACTCTCAGACATTCTGGTCGTATCTATTTCCCAAATTGTTAGAAACTTTGCCATCTTTACCACCTCCCTTTTTGGATTTTATCCACTACGTTGTAGATAGGTAGGAGTCAAATAAAAACGTTATCCAAGTTTGGCGTCACCAAAACTTTTACGGATATAAAAGATGCATGTAGCGGCATGCTCTCAAATTTCTATGTTCCCTCACCACCTGTAAAAACGGTATAGTCAGTGTGCTGTACTGTTCGGAGCGATGTGCAGGTGGCGTAAATCCCGCCCACTCTTGCGCCGCATCATGTGGCATTCGCGGTGCCTAGCGATGCTCCGCTCTCGCCTCCGTGTGGCAGAGCTCGCGCACAACATCGTCTACGCGGTCGCACACGACGCGCTCGCCGGCGAGTTCGCGGTCTGCAACGGCCCGCCGGGGTGCACGCTCCGAAGCTGCGCTCAAGGCTCGCGCTGCTCGTGAAAAACGGCATGGCGAACGCATAACACCGTGCGGCGTTCGCTGCTTGCGGTAAGGCATCCGCGCGTGCAGCTCAGCCACCACTGCGCGCTTCACGTGTGAAGAAAAAAAGAGAAGAAACCTAACGTTTGTATCCTGAACACAGCCCTCAACAATACCGCGGGTCGCTTGCCCGCGAAGGCGCTAAGGCGGTTCGTCTTTGCACGCATGCACGCATAGTAACACAGCCCGCCCAATTGTACACGGCGGCGCCGCGCCGTCAATATATCCGTCGGCACGTACTAACATTTGCCGAAACTTTTATAGAGAATGTTAACGAAGTATTGAGCACAAGCAGTTTAATGATGGGAAAATTTAGATAACGGGGAGGTAACCCAATGCCCAAGGAAACAACCCGGAAGGTTTCCCGCTCCAAACGGGAAAAGATGAATTACATCAGGTCCTTTCTTACCTTGGTTGGTACCTTTATAACTTGATGAGAAGGGCATGTCAAGGGGGTTGCGCATCGCCTGCCGCTCACGCAGGGCGTTCGCCGATAAGGCATAAGAAGTAGAGAATAGTTGAAGCAGCCTCTCGGGAACATCTAATTCCTCCAAATCCCGGTCAAATGTGGGCGCGTGGTTTCATAAATATTACGCCGCCACTCGTCTAAGTCATGTCCAGTGCATCCTTTGATAGCATCCGCACGCCCCCCCCAGCAGATCCGTAACGCCAAAAGCTATTACACACTCAAAGCTAACAGTTAGTCTTCGGCCATCGAGCTTCTCGACAAGCGGAGTCTCACCCGGGTTTTTGACGAGAATGTACCTGATTATCTTACACCAGATGAAGCTATCGCCATGATCAATACGGCACGAATGCGGAACCGCAGAGATGAATTGTTTTTGAAGCTGCTGTGGATGACCGGTGTGCGCGTGAGCGAGGCAACGGCGATTACATCCACTGACATAAAGGAAGGTAGCTTGCGGATCTATGGCAAGGCGAAACCGACATTGAAAGGAAAACGCGGGAAGAAGGGTAAGCTCAAAGATGGCAAACGCGAACGGTACATCCCGCTACCCGACAGCCTACGCGCTGATCTCTACTCGTATATTTTCGATGCACAAATAGAATCGAGCGAGCGCATATTCCCCTTCACTACAAGGCGAGCTTACCAGTTGGTGAAGCGATATGCCGATCTTGCAGGGGTAGAGCAGAACCGCGAAGCAGGGATCCATCCCCACCTATTCAGGCACGGATTCGCACTGAACTTTTTGAAACAGACTCATACTTTGGGGTGCATTGAAGGAGCTGCTCGGTCATGTCTATACTGCGCACCACGATCTATCTTCGACTAGCGCAGGTGGATCTTCGGGAAGCGATGGATCAGGTCAACTTCTACGTGTAGGATTGGCTGCTGCAGAACGTCAACCTACTCTTTGTGAAAGCGGTTCGGAAGAAGAGGCGCGCCTTGGACTTGGATATACCCAGAGTTGCTACCAGCATATATCATCGTGATTTTCGTCATTCGATATCAACAGATTTTAATGCAAGCATAAGCGAAAATCCAAAATAACCGCTCAGCTAACCAGATACAGGACTTGTACTACCAGCTCTTTCGTGTGAATTCGTATTACCGAGCAATATACTTAAAGGCGAGCAATGAGGCCACGATAAACTAGAATCTCTTTATCTTATCCATTATTATCGCACCATCAAGTTATTTATAGAGGCTGTACAATCATTCTCTTCGTGGCTGTGTGAAGGAAAAGGCACAACGACACGCGCATGCACCTGCAAGCTCGTCAATTTCTTGCTAGCTACTGAATGGGTCAGGGAACAGATCAAATGACGATAGTAACATATAAGATGCTGCGGGACAAGCTCCGGAAAGGGCGCATCCGGGGGAATTGGCGAGTGCTTAATAGTAATGAGAAGGCGTTGTATCGTGTCGCGTTAGCCTATACGAAGCCGATACGGCGGCGGGTCGAGATCAACGGGCGGCGGCAAGAGATCGAAGTAGGTCGAACGATTGTGCAATCCTGGCTCGTGCAGAAACTGAATGAGCTGTTTGAGAAGTTGCTGGAGACCCGGGGCATGAAGATCTTCAAACGCGGCTTCGCAAAAGCAGTTGAGTTGCAGCAACGGTGCGGTACAGTTATCTGGGCATCGTCATTACCACAATGGCTGAAGGACCCTGATTTTATCTTCTGGCTTGGCGCCATGCGTAGAGGGACCTAGCGAAATTGAGAGAACGAGCACGCAAGCTCTCTACGTGAAGTAGTCGAATGTGCAGTGATGAATTTATTTTTGTCCAGTAATGAAAGCTGCAGAACGCCTCACGTTTAATCTAGAAAAGCGGATCGAGCACGATTATAAAGGACGAACCGTAGCGGTAGTGGGAGGAGCGGGCTTTTTGGGGTCCTGGATCTGTGAAGCGCTGGTGAATGTTAAGGCCACTGTTCACTGTTTCGATAATTTCTCCACGGGCTCTAAATCAAATATCTTTCATCTCTTTGATTACGACAATTTTAAGTTTTCGGGCCACGGATGCAGGCTGATAGCATCTATGCTGGTTCCGTGGCTACGTTTATCGAGCAATCTCTACGCAAGCAATCTCTACAGCTGGCCGGCGATGGTGCACAACCAGGCAGTTTGTGCTTCGTTTCTGATATGGTCGAGGGCATCTTACAATTCCTCGCTATGGATGACGGCGGCGGTACCGTATTGAATCTCGGAAGCGACGAGGCGATACAGCTGGCAGAGGTGGCGAAGATGATAACCGGTTTGACCTCATCGAGCTCGAGGATCTTCAGGGTGTCGGAACCAGCGTCTGAACCCCATTTGATGGGCTCGTTCCGGACATCACCAGTGCGAAGGAATTGTTGGGCTGGGCACCGAAAACCAAGCTCGAAGACGGGTTGCGGGAGACTATAGAACGTTGCCCATTCTACCTTTAAGGAAACTAGATCAATCGGCTTCGCGGAACAAATTTCAAGCTAAGTAATAAAAATGGGGTGCACCCCAATAAACGAGGTTAGCTAGCAGGTAACAAGAACATGGACGTTGGTGTGATTGGTGTGGGCACGATGGGCCGGAACCACGTGCGTGTGTATACCGAGCTCAAGGACGTGGATGACGTTTACCTCTATGATGTTGATGGCGCTGCAGCGCGGCGCATGAGCGAGCAGTACGGCGAAGGCGTGGAGGTGAGTGATTCTATCACCTCCCTGCTGGATACGGTGGACATGGTGAGCATCTGCGCGCCAACGAAATATCACTTTGAGCTGGCCCGGCAGGCGGTTGGAATGGGCATCCACTGCCTGATCGAGAAGCCGATTTGTTCTACCAGTGAAGAGGCCGCGCAGCTCGTACAAGCGATACAGGATCACGACGTCGTGGTGGTGGGTGTAGGGCACATCGAGCGGTTCAACCCTATTGTGAAGGAGATCAAGCAGCTCATCAACCGTCCCCGGTATATCGAGATCAAACGGCTCAATCCTGCATCCACACGCATCACGGATGCGGACGTCGTGACGGACCTGATGATTCATGACATCGATCTCGTATGGAACTATTTCATGGATGGTTATTCATCGTACCATCTGGATTCGGTCTGGGATGAGGATCTGTGCACCGTAATCGCTCGATTTGGAGACTGCGCAGTGTCGCTATCCGCGAGCCGGATAGCGTGTAAGAAGACGCGGAGCATCTATGTAGAGGACGAGGATTTCTCGGTTGAGGGCGATTTCATGAACCAGGAGGTCTTCATCTATCGCAAACCGCAGAAGTACAGCGAGGTCAATTCGCGCTACGTGCAGGAGAACATCATCGAGAAGGTGCTCGTGAGCAAGGTGGAACCGCTGAAAGAGGAGCTGAAGACGTTTGTGCGGTGCGCGAAAGACGGGGGAGCATTTTCGGTGACGGCCGAGCAGGCGCTCCTGGAAGATATCAAGTGGGGACTGCATGGCTGATTCGGGTGAGGCGGTATCAGATGCAGGACCGCAATGCTTGAGCGTAACCTTTAACAAGCATCAGCGCGAAGAGATTTATTAGTACGTGATGAAACTTAAAGAAGTGGAGATACGAGTCCCCGAGGAGCTGCGTACGGAAGAAGTAGTGCTCGCGTTGGCAGTTGAGCTTTACCGCGAGGGCCGATTGACGCTCAAACAGGCCGCGGATTTAGGTGGTTTTTGTGTTGAAGATTTCATGAAGCTGCTGAGTGAGCGGGGTGTCAGCGTGATCAACTGGGATGTGGCAGAGCTCGAACAAGAGCTGAAACATGCAGATAGTTTCTGACGCTTCACCGCTGATTATTGTAAAGAAAAGCGAAGTGCTTCAGCTTTTAGAGAAGCTGTTCACGGAAGTATTAATAACGAAGAAGATTAGAGACGAGCTATTCATAAAAGAGCGTGCATTTTTTGAGAGTACAAAATTTCCGTGATGTCCTGCAAACAGTGACTTTTATATACGCCTGATCTAATAATTTACTCCATGGCAGGAGCAAATTCAAAAGACCAGATATGTTTGAATCCGGATTGTCCGGACTACCGAAAGAGAAACACGGGCACCATCATTAA